>CAYXUI010000017.1:0-28188 GCA_964468195.1 uncultured Oscillospiraceae bacterium
TTCTCCTGGTATTCCTGCCCCAGAATGGTCATCCCTACAAAGCCTTCTTCCGGGATGGGATACTCCAACAGCATTTTCGCATCTGCTTTCAGGGCAGACTGCTGACTGGTGATTGCCTGAATTTGCTCCGGATAATTCCGCAGCAGATTATCTTCCAGACGGTACTGCTTGCTCTTATAGTCGGCCTTCATAATTTTCAGCCGGGATACCTCCACATCCAGATCCATCCGCTCCTTGATTCTGGGGTCACCGGCGCACAAAGCCTTGATCTCTGCAAAGGACAGAGCGGTTTCGTCCACATCGTTGCAGGAACGCACCGGGGATTTGGAGGTCATGATTTGGGAAATGAATTTTTGCTTGTTCTCCACCGTCTGCCACAGGTAAGCATCGAAGGTGCCCTCTGTCACATAGCGAAAAACATGGACTTTTTCATTCTCGTTGCCCTGACGTTCGATTCGCCCCTTCCGCTGCGCCAGATCACCGGGCCGCCAGGGACAATCCAAGTCGTGTAATGCCACCAAGCGATCCTGCACGTTGGTGCCAGCTCCCATTTTGGCAGTGCTTCCTAACAATATTCGCACCTGGCCGGAGCGGACTTTTCCGAACAGTTCCTTCTTTTTTACGTCGGTATTGGCATCGTGAATGAAGGCAATTTGCTCTGTGGGGATGCCTTTTGCAATGAGTTTTTTGCGAATATCGTCATAGACATTCTGGAAGTCACTCATAACTGCCACACCGTCCCGCATTTCCATATCGATGGTTTTGCCAGGTGTGGAAATATCGCAGAACACCAACTGAGTCAGCTTGTCAGATTCTCCATCTTTCCAGACTTGGAGAATATTATCCACACATAGATTGACTTTGCTCCCCGGTTCATCTGGGAACAAGGGGTTAATCAGCCGCTGGTCAAGCCCCAGTTTTCTGCCATCCGAGGTTATTTTTAACATATTGTCCTGCTCCGGGCTAACGTTTCCGGTGTGGATAGCGGCAGCACGCTCTGATAGTTCCTGCACCAGTTGCTGCTGAACTTCGGATGGTTTGGCGGTGATATTGTGGTACTCCACTTCCGGGACGGGCAGGTGGAGCTGGTCAGCCGTCTTAATGTCGGCCACTTCCCTGAATAGATTCATCAGCTCCGGTAGATTGAAAAATCGGCTAAACCTTGTTCTCGGACGATAGCCCTTTCCCTCCGGGGCCAGCTCCAATGCAGTGACCGTCTCACCAAACCGGGAGGCCCAGCAGTCGAAGTGGGTCATTCCCATTTCTTCCAGCCGGGAATACTGCAAATACCGCTGCATGGTATATAACTCTGTCATGGAGTTGGAAACCGGCGTTCCGGTGGCAAAGATGACACCCCGGTTGCCGGTCAGCTCATCCATATACCGGCACTTGGCGAACATATCAGAAGATTTCTGAGCATCACTGGTAGAGAGTCCTGCCACGTTCTGCATTTTGGTGTATAGGAACAAATTTTTATAGTTGTGTGCCTCGTCCACAAACAACCGATCAACGCCCAATTCTTCAAAGGTGATAACGTCATCTTTCCGGGTATCTGCCCGCAGCTTTTCCAGTCTGCTTTCCAGATTTCGCCTGGTGCGTTCCAGCTCTTTGACGGAGAATTTTTCGCCACGGTTATACTTCAGTTCAGAAATGCCCATGGTAATCTCCGCGATCTGATCCTGTAGCTGCCGCTCCTGCCGTGCTTTGCTGATGGGGATTTTCTCAAACTGACTGTGGCCAATGATGACGGCATCATAGTCGCCGGTAGCGATTCTGGCGCAGAACTTTTTTCGGTTGGCAGTTTCAAAATCCCGCTGCTTGGTTACCAGGATATTGGCAGAGGGATACAACCGCAGAAACTCAGATGCCCACTGCTCTGTCAGATGATTTGGCACCACAAAGATGGACTTTCGGCATAACCCCAGCCGTTTGCTTTCCATAGCTGCCGCAACCATCTCGAATGTCTTGCCTGCCCCCACTTCGTGGGCCAGGAGGGTATTGCCGCCATAAAGGACATGTGCAATGGCGTTGCGCTGGTGTTCCCGAAGGGAGATTTCCGGGTTCATCCCGGCAAAAGCGATGTGCCTGCCATCGTATTCTCTAGGGCGAATGCTGTTCATTTCTTCGTTGTATTGCCGTACCAGTGTTTCCCGGCGCTGGGGATCTGCCCAGATCCAATCCCGGAAGGCTTCCCGGAGGACTTGCTGCTTCTGTTGGGCCAGGGTGGTTTCTTTGGCATTCAGCACCCGCTTTTTGTTCCCATCCACATCTTCGATGGTATCGTATACCCGCACGTCACGGAGGTTGAGAGAATCTTCCAGAATCTCATAGGCGCTGACTCTTTGGGTTCCATAGGTGCTGAAAGCAGCCACATCGTTGTAAGAAATTTTGCTTTTGTTGGAAATATTCCATGCGGCTGTATATGGGGAATACTGCACATCCAGGATTCGCTGTAGGTAGAAAGGGGTATCCAGGGTTTCTACCATAAACTGCTTGATATACGACTTGTCGATCCAGGTAGCCCCCAGACGAACCTCAATTTCGTGGGCTTCCAAATCTTTAGGCTGCGCTGCCTGAAGGGCCTCCACATTCCCGGCAAAGAAGGGATCTACCTCGGCCGCCTGCTGTGCTTCCCTCAGTTTCTGTCGGACATTGCCGGAGAGGTACTGGTCGGATGTCTGCCATCCCTGCGCCCAGGAAGAACCGTCTGTATCCCAGTCAAAGGGTCCGGTGTTTGGATCTTTGTAAATGACCCCTTTCAAGTCCTCTACAATTTGGGGGACTTTATCACTACCGCCCATAAGGGAAGCCATGTATCCAAGGTCTACGCAGGCCTTTTCCGCAATGGATAGGGTCAGTGCTTCACTAGCGGTGTCCACGGAGGTGACTGCCCGGTGGGGCTGGATGGTTCGCTTGGTGAACATATCCGCTTTCCGCAGAAAGTTCCCCTCGTCATCCAGTATTTCCAGCGCACAGAGCAGATAATAGGCCGAGTCGTCCGAAAAAGCCAACCGATTGGCCCGGTTGTTGAGGATGCCGTACTTGGCGGTATAGTCATCGTAGAGCCGATTCAGCGTTTCCTGATGCGCTTGGATTGCGGTATCCGGCACAGTTTCGTTCATCTGGGCTGCGATCAGATCATTGACGCAGTTTTTCAGCTGTACCATACCCTTGATTCGCTCCAGCGCCGTGGCGTTCAGTTCCGGTTTGACCATGATGCTGTTTTCCCGGTAATAGACCTCTCCGTCTACTACCGTGTAGGAATAATTTTTCACATCCGGGTCAGCAGGTAAGGTCGTGCGAATTTCCTCCCCCTCACCCAGATCCGGCAGTTCCGCTTCCTGGTACGTCCCCTGAATATGCTGTACCGCTTGGGAAAGCTGGTCAGCAAGGGGAATATCCGGCAAGGGTTCTACGGTGTAGTCCATACCATGGGCAGTGCTTTTGGAGGAATTTCTGCCCATGACCATTTCCGGGTGATCCAGAAAATAGCTGTTGATGACACAGCCCTCCTCCGTTTTCCCCAGGTGTACCCAGTCCGGTTCTATTTGTATGGGACGATCCCGTTTTTGCAGGAAGATAATATCCGATACCACGTCCGTACCAGCGTTGGCTTTGAAGGCATCGTTGGGGAGCCGAATTGCCCCCAGCAAATCTGCCCGCTGCGCCAGATATTTCCGTACTTCTGGATTTTTGGCGTCCATGGTATATCTGCTGGTGACAAATGCTATCACACCACCGGGGCGCACTTGCTCTAACGCCTTGGCGAAGAAGTAGTTGTGGATGTTGAAGCCCAGCTTGTTATAGACCGGGTCATTGACCTTGTACTGGCCAAAAGGAACGTTGCCGACGGCAAGGTCAAAAAAATCACGGCGGTCGGTGGTTTCAAAACCGGCTACCATAATATTGGCTTTGGGATACAGCTGCTTGGCGATCCGTCCGGTGATAGAGTCCAACTCCACGCCATACAGCCGGCTGTTTTCCATGGATTCCGGGAGCATCCCGAAGAAGTTACCAACGCCCATAGATGGCTCCAAAATGTTGCCGGTCTGGAAGCCCATCTTTTCCACCGCTTCGTAGATGGCCCGGATCACCGTGGGGCTGGTATAGTGGGCATTCAGGGTAGATGCCCGGGCAGCTTCATATTCCTCCGGGGTCAGCAGCTCCTTCAACTGCTGATACTCCGTAGCCCAGTTCGGCTTATCCGGGTCGAAAGCATCCGGCAATCCGCCCCAGCCCACATAGCGGGACAACACCTCCTGCTGCTCCGGGCTGGCCTGCATACCCTCCGCTTCCAACGTTTTCAGCAAGCGAATGGCATTGGTGTTTGCTTCAAACTTCGCCTTGGCACCGCCTATGCCTAGATCATCATCGGTAATGCGGAAATTCCGGGCGTTTCTGTGGGTTGCTGCCTTGAAATCCGCATACATGGCTTCTTCCGCAGCGGCAGTATTGGGGAAGGTCTGCCATTGGCCGCCCACTTGGATGGAAACGGGATTCTGGTCTATCGCTTCCTCCATCGTGGGAGTAGGCAGCTTAGGTTCGGCGCTATCCAGAATGGCACGATTACGGTCATCCTGCTGCATGAGTTGCAGCAGCCGTTCCTTGCTTTCCGACCGGAATACCGGATACAGGAGTGTGGGATCACGAAGCTGTACATCCATTCTGCCGATTTCGGTGATCTCAAAGGCCGTGTTATCCAGATAGACGGAATCTCCAACCTTATATGGTAAATTCTCCACCTTCTCCGGCTCCCGGGATATGGGCTTAGAAGGGAATAGCTGCTCCTGGGCTTTGGGATCGGGGAAGTCACCATAAATATGTAGCCATTTCTGCTCGTGCAAGTCATAAATGGCTGCACCGTCATAGGCAAAACCATCGGATTCCATAGTGCCATCTATATAGCCCTGGGCGGCTTTCTCCGCTTCTTCCAGCGTATGGTAGTCCAGCTTGTCATCAAACCCATTTTCAATGTGGTGATATGTGACTACCAGGTAGCGATGCGACATTTTGGTTGCATAGTCGTCTATTTGCTTCATTGTCAGCCAGTCCGGCTTTTCGGGCAGAGTGTTATACAGCTCCCGCATTTTGTGGATTTGCTTATATACATTCTCTGCCCACAAATGGTACTCTTGCTGATTCCCATCCCCCAAGAAATATTCGCAATCTGCCCGAAGGCGGTTAAGCAGTCGGTACTCTTTGGCATAGTCCCGGGTATTGGGATCTGTTTCCTGGGGAAGCAAAAAATCACCGGACTCTATCAGTTGTGCAATTCGCTGCTGAACTTGGGGCCAGGGTATGACCACATCTGCGGATGTGCTGCCTGGTTTTCCAAATATAAGCGGCTTCTCTACAGATGCACCATGTTCTTCTGCTAACCATCTGGCCGTATCATGCTCCTGCCCATGCTCCGCCATGTAGTCCACCACTCGCTGTTTGCTGGCAATATCTCCGTTCCACTGAGCAAGCAGTTCGTCGATTTCTACCGGTGTAAGCGACATGGTAGAGAATTGATTGTCAACCTGCGAACTGGGGAAATCCGGTAAAATTTGCTTCAGAGAATAGGAACTCCGCTCCCCATTTTCCCTGACAGCAGCTATGGTGACCGGGAATTGCTGCCGCAATTTTTCCACCGACTGTTCCAGAGTATGAGCAGGAATCCCACACATATCCACCCGGCCACCGGTGGGGATGGGGCGAGTGGTAAGCGTGAGGTTCAGGAGGTTTGCGGCTTTTTCGGCATCCTCGCCGTACATTTCAAAGAAATCCCCTACTTGATACAGTACAATATCCTCGGGATGGGCTTCCTTAATGGGATTGTAATCCCAGATAGAAGGAGATTCTTCTGTCTGTTCCGGTTCCTCCGGGATCGGAGCTTCCGTTTCCGATATTGCCTCCGTATTCTTCGCCGCTGCCTTTTCCGCTTCCAAAGCTTCCTTCCTGGACAGCTGTTCCGGGGAGTAGAACCGTCCACTGTGAATCAGGGCATCCACAGTTTTCGCTACCTTTGGCCAGGATAGTTCCACATCATAGCAATTTGGCTTTTTATAGCGAATGCCCTTGGAATCGTGGTTTTCGTCGCTGTAAAAGCAGTGGGACAGGGCGCAGTTCCCACCGCCAATGCCGTACTCCTGTTTCAGAAAGTCAGCCTGTTCTTTGGCAGATGGGCTTTTCTGATAGAAGTCATAGATCCGTGCCTTGCTGCCTTCCACATGGCTTCCCCCGGCCATGGCTTCGTTGATTTCATCCTCCGTAATAAAGCCCTGCACAGAAGGAACCTCTGCCATACTGCCGGTATATTCCCGTCTGGGCCGGGCGTAGTCCTCCATAGGCGCAATCAGCTTTTGGGGGCTATAAAACCGGAAACGTACCAGGCTGTTGTTTTCCAGCCATGCGTCCCGGAAGGTATACAGCTGGTCTAAGATTGCCGCATATTCCTTGGGAGAAGCCAACATGGCAGCGATCTGCTGCGTTTCTTCCGGAAAGCCACCACGCAAGGTGCGCACCGTACTCATGTAACCGGCATCTACCGCATCCATGCTCATATCACCGGTCATATACCAAAGCTGCTCAGACAGCTGCTTTCGCTCAAAACCACGGCTTTCTGCAACCTCGACATTGGTAGCAAACTGCCCCTGCTCCAGCAATTCTCCGATCCGCTGGGCGACAGCTTCCCAGGAGAGTACCTGTGCCTTGCGGACATATCTTGCACTGCTGCCATAGGCAAGCCGGATACCATCTTTCCCGTACCAGGCAGATACTTTGCTGCCGTCAATTTGCAATCCGTTTCCACCATGGTAGGTTTTTTGCAGAAATGCTACCAACTTCTCCGTAGGCTCCTCCTTGGCATATTCCAGCAGGATTCTGGTGCGATGATTATCCGTATTGCTTCCCAGACGAAGGAAGTGGTCAATGGTTTCCTGGGGCATGGAAAAAGCGGAGGGTGCCACGCTGGCACGCTCCGCTTCTGCGATATATTGAATCTGTTCGGCCTCTGACAGAAAGAACGAAAACTGCTCACCGGTGACCGGCGGTTCTTCTGTCAGCTGTAAATCAGCTCGGCCAGAATCGTTTCCTCGGCCTGGGCTTTCAGGTTGTTCATCAGGCCCACCCATTTCATGGGATCTGCCGCTTTCAGTTCCTCCGTCACGCCTGCCGCCTGCATCAGTTTCGGCATCATCTGCGCCAACCGCCGGTTCGCTGTTTCCTCGATCTCCCACAGGTGGGGATACAATTTCTCCGACAGGATCAGGCTGTTCCACAGCACCGGACGATGCTTCTGAAGGTACGTTTTCCGCATCCGGCCATACTTGCCCAGGGGCTTCTCGCTCTGCTGGGACAGGGTCAGGTTGGGAATGTAGTAGTCTCCGTTCTTGCTGTAAGTCAGTTCGCTCATGGTTTTGGCTCCTTTCCGTGATGCTCTCACGCTCATATTGTTTTATGGTGACTTCAATCTGCCGCAGAACGGTTTCGCTGATTTGGCTGACAGCACTGCCCAGAGCGGCAACGGTTTCCGGGGTGTTGAAATCCAGAACCGGTTGAAAGTCCTCATAGCCGAAGGGCGTTTCCAGGCCACACCGGGTCATAAGGGTATAGGCGGTGCTGACCGTAGCGGCGTTGATGAATGCCACACCTTTGTCATAGTCATGATACCGCTCCAAGTGGAAACCGTCAACGATGCGGAGAATGTCCTGCTGATGATCCAGCCAGTACTCGGTAGCCAAAATCGCAGCGATTTGATTCAGCTGCTCACCAAAACCATCTGAAGCGGCAACATTGTATGTTCCTTCCAGTGCGGTTGACACTGCTACTTCATGCTCCGGGCGGTATTCCCAAAGATAGGGCGTTCTGGAACGTTCCGTTGCCCCGGTGTCTGCAACGTCAAAGACATATTTGATCCTCGGTTTTTCTCCACTGTTGTCGATCAGGGCAATGCCCTTGGAACCGCGGCGGACATAGCGGCCCATTCTCTGATTCCACAAATCATATTCTGCACAAGCTGTGGCATCCGGGCGCTGGGCATAGATCATAAGCTGCTCATGGTAGGGATACTTATAAAGCCGGGCGGCGGTTTCCAGAAACGCTGTCCAGCTGGCATAGTTACCGCTGACCATAACGGCAGTATGATTTGCCAGTTGGGCATAAAATTCAAGTTTTGAGGCCAAGGTTTTCTCTCCTTTCCAAAGATTTTCCCCAACTCAGATTTGAGCTGGGGAATGGGAAACTTTTATGCTTTCAAAAATCCGGGATCAGATCCAGATCTTCAAACTCTGCATCCGTCATGGCGTTCAGCTTGGCGATGGCTCCATCTGTAGCTATCATCAGGGCTTCTTCCTCATCTTCCAGATAGGTACGCATCTCGTTGAGGGCTTGAATGGTGCCCAAACGGGTGCTAGGATTGTAGATTGCCATGAGCTGCTGCTCATCGTAGGAAATGGTCTGCTTCATAGTTTATCGCTCTCTTTCTTTGGTTTTCTTTGGTGATTGACTGGATTTGGCTGGACGGCTTTTCAGCTGTTCCACAACAGATGGTTTTCCTTCCAGATTTGCGGGCTTTCCGTTGTTGATGATCCCATCGATCATGCCATAGTCATCTTCCATGGAAATTTCTGCGTTTTTCAGATAGTTCTCCGGTTTTTGAAAATCGGGAAGCTCCCGGAAGCCGATGCTGTCGCAGTAGTGGTAGGATATCACGCCACTGCGGTTCAGGGCAATGAGGTCGCTGACAGACAGGCTGTGGCCAGTGAAGTCCTCTGGCCTTTCCATGTTGAATCTGTAGTACAAGTCCTCCAGGCAGTCCATTTGGCTTCCATTACCGCTCAGAAGCCCACTGTAAACCAGCACATAGTTTCCTGGATTTGGCGCAAGCCCCTGCTTTTGCAGAAGGGCATAGCTTTCAAATCGAAGCAGGGCAGTAGAATCCTCGTTTTTCAGCTGATAAATCTCGTAGGTGTCCATTGCAAGCAGCGCATCCAGCACGGCAAGGTCTTCGTACACCACTTTGGTTGGGGTCATACCTTGCAGAGCAAATATTTCTGTGCGCACGGCACCGGCAAGGGAACTGACCGGAGAAGCTGCCACATCCGCAGGTTCCAGGACGCCGCCATCGATCAGCTTACTGGTTGCCTTATCATAAAGCGAGTAGTCCCAGCCCTCATCCGTGGGCTGCACATGAAGATATACGGTATCGTCTACCAGGTAGAGGGCTTCACCTTCATTCCTCTCCATCCTGGTGGGGTGTTGGGGGGATGTTTGTTTTTCTGACATATTGGCTCCTTTCCTATCCGCATCAAGGTGGATAGCACATATCGTATTTGAAAATTTCTGCGTGACATATTGATTTTTGCCTTACAAAAAAGTATTCTGTAGGTGAGAATGGAGGGATACTCATCATGGATACTGCTACAAAACAGCACACTTTTTCTCAGCAACCACCCTCAAACGATGAAAACCCATTTGAGATACCCAATCAGGAAACGGTAGCTTCCCTGATGGAAGCAGAACAAATTGCTCTGGATTCAAGTGTAAAAGGGTATTGTAATTTGGACGAACTATTTGTGGATTTAGAAGACTAAAGGATGCCCCGTTCCCACTTGTATTACTTGGTGGAAACGGGGTTTCACGCATTTAGAAGGCCAAATTTGCAGCTGGGCATATCCTTTGATGTCCGGAGGAAAACTGGCCGAAAAAGCCGTTGGTGTACTTTGCTTTTTTGCCCCTTAAATGCGGGACTTGAGGTAGCGTTTATGCAGCCGATCCCGCTCCTTCTGCTGGCGTCTTTTTTTCGCACAGGCAGGACAATACTTTGCCCGGTTGGAACCGGGTAGGAAACGGGCATTGCAGGCAATGCAGTGGCGTGTAGCTCTGTCTCCCCGATAGATGGCAGCTTCCAGCTCTGAATCCCCCGGCAGCACCGCATCCCGAAACCATTTGCAGTTCAAAGACAAGGAGAACCACTGGGGACAAAGATTGCATTCCTCAAAATCCATCACCTGGCATTCCCCCTTGTAGAAGTTACAGCATCGCTTCCGAATGAGCCTTCGTACCTTAGAAAGCAGACTTTCGTCGAAGCGGATCATCTCAGCCATGGCCAAACACCAACTGGAACCGGGGACGTTCGCCGTCATCCTCCATCAGAACCGTGGCATCGTAAAGCTGGCCAGTCTTGGGAGAAACACAGCCCTTCAGTGGAGCGGCTCCCTTTTCCAGCAAAAGCGCTGCTGTTTTCTTATCCAGCGTTTTCTGCTTCAGAGTGAAGAATCGGCTGTCCCGCCAGAGGACGAACCTGCAATCCCTTCCGGTGCAGAAGTATCCCTTGCTGCGTTCAATCACCGGCTTGCCGCATCTGGGGCATTTGCCAATGGTATTGGCATCATCGGGGAATAAAATATCCGCCCCTGCAACAGGGCGGTAGGTGTTCACCATATCCGTCAGAAGCGCACAAATACCATCCAGAAAGTCCTCCGGGGTACATTCGCCATGCTGGATCTCCACCAACCGCTGTTCCCATTGTGCTGTCAGGAGCGGGGATTGAAGCTGTTCCGGTAGCACCGTAATCAAGGTGGTGCCCAGTTGGGTAGGCACCAGTTGGGCCTGCTTTTTGACCTTCTTCCGTTCCACCATGCCGGTAGCAACCAGCTTTTCCATGATTCCGGCACGGGTAGCTGGGGTGCCCAGCCCCTTCCGCTCCGCTTCCTCCGGCATATCCTCAGAACCGGCCCTCTCCATGGCACCCAGCAGCGTGTCTTCGGTATAGCGTTTGGGCGCCTGGGTCTTTCCGCTTTTTACGGAAACTTCATTGGGGGTCAGTTCCTGTCCCTTTGCCAGTCCCGGGAACCATTTGTCAGCACTTGCCTTTTTCCCAGGCTCGTAGTGCCTCCATCCAAAATCCTGGGGCATTTTCAAGGTGAGCTTAAAGTCTGCCTTGCCGCAGGTGAAAGTCACTTCCGCATCCTTATAGCAGTAGGGGCCGCTGATTGCCGTCAGCACCCGCAGGCAAATCAGTTTCAGAATATTCTGTTCCCCAATGGGAAGTTTGGAAGTATCCTGCATACAGGTAGATCTTGTAGGGACAATGGCGTGGTGGTCGGTCACTTTTTGGGAATTGCAAACCTGCTGGGACAGCACTTCCTCCGGGACTGCCATATCGCAGACACCGGCAGACCACAGAACAAGGGCCTTTACCGTGTCTACCATGTCATCCGTCAGATAGCGACTATCTGTCCGGGGGTAGGTAATCAGCTGCTTTTCATAAAGGGACTGCAAATAATCCAGGGTTTGCTGAGCAGTGTATCCCAGCAGACGGTTGGCATCCCGCTGCAAGCTGGTCAGATCATACAGAGCAGGAGCGGATTCCTTCCTGTCCTGCTGGCGGATCTCCCTGACCTGGGCGGTACTGTCCTTACAGGCAGCTGCCAATTTGTCGGCTTCGTCCTTTGTGGGAAAATGCTGGCTCACCGCCTGAAACTGGCCAAAGGTCAGATTGACGGTGTAATAGTTTTCCGGCACGAAGGCAGAAATGCTACTTTCCCGCTCCACCAGCAGGGACAAGGTAGGAGACATGACCCGACCTACATTCAGCTTGGCTCCATAGAGCAGGGAGAAGAACCGGGTGGCGTTGATTCCCACCAGCCAATCCGCTTTCATCCGGCACAGTGCGCTTTCATGGAGGCCGTCATATTCTTCTCCGGGGCGCAGATTCTGGAATCCCTCCCGGATGGCATTGTCCTCCATGGAGGAAATCCACAGTCGCTTCATGGGCTTTTGGCAGTCTGCCAGGTAATACACGGTACGGAAGATCGCTTCCCCTTCCCGTCCGGCATCGCAGGCGTTGATGACTTCCGTCACATCTTCCCGGGCCATAAGGGACCTCAGCAATTCAAACTGCTCCTGCTTATCCGGTGCAATCTGAAACCGGAACGGCACAGGAAAAATGGGAAGATCCTCTGCTTTCCATTTAGCGTACCGGGCATCATAGGCATCCGCATCGGCGAGTCCTGCTAAATGACCGAAGCACCAGGAAACCAGATACCGCTTACCCTCCAGGTAACCGTTGTGCTGGATGTCCGCATTCAAAATCCGTGCCAAACTTCTGGCGACAGAGGGCTTTTCCGCAATTACAAGCCGCACGGGATCACCCCATTTCCTTTGACTTCCCGGTGGCAGGGATGACTGCACCCTTCCCCATACCGTTTACAGCCCCAGCAGATGCTGTCCCGGGGTGGGACAGGCTTGCTGGTGTCCTGCAAGGGCTTTGGGATCTGGGTCATCAGCCGCTCAAATTTGCTGGATGTAAAATAACTCATGTTTCATCCTCCTTGTATCCTTCAAAATCGGCATAGTCTTCCTCATCCTCCATGCCATAGTCATACTCG
This sequence comes from uncultured Oscillospiraceae bacterium, assembly GCA_964468195.1. Taxonomy (GTDB): domain Bacteria; phylum Bacillota; class Clostridia; order Oscillospirales; family Oscillospiraceae; genus Faecousia. The sequence goes on from CAYXUI010000017.1 coordinate 12,375, forward strand.
TCCAGATCGGTGTCGCCGTCGGTTTTCTTGTCCGTCAGCTTATCCCGGAAGAAGTACCATCCGGCACCGCCGCCCAGGCCCAGGATCAGCAGGAATACCAGCACACCGGCAGAACCGGAGTTTTTCGCAGGTTCCTCATGGGGTTCGGTAACAGGGACGGTGGGTTCCTCTGTAGGCTCGGGTTCCAGACCGACGCACTCTGTCATGTTCTTGGCGCAGATGGGGCAGGTCACATTGACATGACCGGCATAGCACTTGTCGATACAGCCGCAAACCTCCACCACTTCACCATCTTCCAGAATGGCCTTCAGGTCGGCATCATCCACCTTGTTCAGAAAATAGGTGCTGAACTGCTCCAGGTCCTCGCTGACCGGGGCATCGTAGTCGATGATGATGTAAAACACTTCGCCGCCGCGGGTTTCAATGGTGATGAACTGCTTATTGGTGTCGGCATGGTACTGCAAATTGCTGGCCACGGCATTGCCCTGCTCAAAGGGCTTGGAAATGGTGGGCTTGGTTGCTTCTGTGGTAGCAGGAGGCTCCGTTTCGGGGGGCTGCGTCTCCTTGGGTCTGGCAGGCTTCGGAGCCTCCGTAGCAGGCGGTTCGGTAGGATCGGAAGTATAGATAATCACATCATCCGCGGGAGGATTGGCTTCCGCGAAGGCAGTCATCCCCAGTGCCGGGATTGCCAGCACCAGGGACAGGGCGAAGGCAATCAGGCGACGCTTATTCCACATGGGGTGCCGCCTCCTTTCTGGTGGCAGTGGACATCTGCTGCAGCAGGGCTGCCAGATTCTCAGGGGTCATCCCGCAGGTACGAACCATATCCACAATGTCCAGGTTCTCCAGCTCCTGAATCTGCTGCTTCAGTTCCGCGTTTCTTGCCTGTAGTTTGGAGATTTTCTGCGTGTTTTTCTCCAATTCTCCCCGCAGTTTGGAAATTCTAGGGTTCATAGTATTCAGCTCCTTATCTCGGCAGTCGGCCAAACGCATAGAAATGGCTCTGCCAGTATTGTGTGTTGATAACGGTATAGGAAATAGGGTCACCGCAGTGGATCATGCGGTTGTTTCCCACATAGATCCCCACATGGGAGATGCCCGGGGTATCATAGGTGCCCTTGAAGAAAATAAGGTCGCCGGGCCGGGCATTGCTTCGGTAAATAGGTGTGCAGTAGCCATACAGCCCCTGGGCGCTGGTTCTGCCCACGCTCCATCCGCTTTTGTTTAAGACCCAGCAGACAAAGCCGGAGCAATCGAAAGAGGTACTGGGACTGCTGCCACCCCAGACATAGGGGTAGCCCAGGTATTTTTCTGCCTCCTGGATCATGGCGGCAAAGGTTTCATCCGCCAGGGCCTCTGCCGGGATGTCATAATCCGTATAGCCGTTTTCCCGCTTGGCGATGTACTCCGAACCCGGGAACAGGTCAGGGCGGTTTCCCAGGGTTGCCATATAGACGGCATACCGGCTCAGGGTGCTTTCGTCCATAACGTAGGCAGGCAGATGGCTCAGGTCGAAGTTTTCCAGAGTGACAGAGCAGGAAACAGATTCGTAACTTTCTGCGTTATCGTCCCATTGGTCACAATTTTCCCATGTATCTGCATCCCGATATCGGATTTCTGTTTCCAGTTCCACAGTAAGGGTGTACTGCTTTTCAAACAGCATATCCAGGGTCCCGGTGACCTCTGCCAGTGTCCACTCCCCGGGACGGAGGGCCGAAATCATGGAAATCAGGACGTAGGGATCATGCTCAATTTCGTCCAGATCGTAGGTATATTCGTCGTAGTCGTGGTCGATTTCAAACCGGTCCAGCTTTCGCTGCAAAGCCGCTTCCAGGGTACAGTAATATTGCTCCGCACCCAGCATGGCATCGTCGGAAGATGTGTAGCTGGTGGAAGTCAGCCCCGCACCAACGCCCTCAATGATGACGGAACAGGAGGAGACCGTATTGACCAGAAAGCACAGCAGCAGGAGAAAAAGGAGGACGATCAGGAAGCCTTTCTTGTGCTGGGCGATGTATTGCATCGCCTTTTCTGCTGTGGAGGCCGTTTCCTGTGCCGCCTTCTTCGCACCGGAAGTGGTGTATCCGGCGGTGGATCTTCCGGCTTTTGCGGCGGCATATTGCTTTTTGATTTGCTGCTTCTGCCGCCAGCGGGATACCGGATTGGTGGTGGGGTGTTCTGCCTGCGCCTGCTGCTCCAATGCGTGAAGATTGGCGTTTTTCAACTGCCGCTCCGCCTTTTCCACCGCACGGTAGGGCTGCAGCTGTGCCTGATGGTGAACTTCCCGAAACAGGACGTCTGCCCGTTCTGCCCCGGAGACAGCCGTATCTGCTGCCTCGGCACCCACATTATCCTCCTTGCTTTCCTCCATCTGCCGGTGGAACTGCCCCCGGAGGGCAGCACCGGGGGCAGTCGCTACATTCAGTCGGGAGGGCGGTTTTTTCTCCGTTTCCTCAAAGTGGAGCCTGACCTTGATTTTTCCGTTGCTGTTGTCGGTTTTCAGCTCCGGGCGGAGAACTTTTTGGGTAGGGATGTTCTCCTGGGCCTTGTCTGCTTTGGCCGCTGCCTGTTCCGCTTTTCGGACAGCTTTTCCGGAAACCGGGTCGTTGCGCTCCTTGTCGGTAAATTGCAGTCGGGATTCACGCATAGACCATCACCATCATGCCGTTTCCTCCTTCACATCCTCCGGACGGGTGGTCATCAACTGGTACAGCTCCGTATCCTTGGGGAAGGCATCCACAAAGGGAACAATGGTGTCGCCGTAGAACAGCAATCCCTCACCGGCGTTGGCGTGGGTCACATAGGACAGTTGATGGGGCGAGATGCCCAGGTGCTGGGCCAGAATCTTCCGGTCACCGGCAGCTTGGGACAGCATACAGATGTAGTCGGAGTTTTCAAAAATGTTCTCCACTTCCCGGGAAGCCAGAAGGTCTTTGACGTTCTGGGTGATACCGGTGGGGATGCCGCCCCATTTCCGGAACCGCTTCCAGATCTCCACGGAGTAGCTGGCAGTCTGTTCTTCTTTCAGAAGCAGGTGAAATTCATCGATATAGTATCTGGTGGATTTGCGTCCCCGGTTCAGGGTGACACGGTTCCACACCTGATCCTGAACAATCAGCATACCGATCTTCTTCAGTTGCTTTCCCAGTTCTTTTATGTCGTAGCAAATGACCCGGTTGCTTACGTCCACATTGGTTCGGTGGTTGAATACATTCAGAGAACCGGAAACGTAGATTTCCAAGGCCGTTGCCACAAACTGGGCTTCCTTTTCCTCCTGGGCACGAAGGCAATCGTACAGATCTCCCAAGATCGGCATATTCTCCGGCCGGGGATCATTGAGATACTTTTGATACACAATCCGAACACATCGGTCGATGATGGTTTTCTCCACAGGCTTCAGTCCGTCCTTGCCGCCGACAATCAGCTCACACAGGGACAGGATGAAGTCAGATTTCAGGCTGAGAGGATTGTCCTCATCGCTGTAGTTCAGGTTGATGTCCATGGGATTGATATGGTCGTGGGAAGTGGGAGAAATCTTAATGACCTGCCCATCCAACCGCTTCACCAGCGGATAGTATTCGCCCTCCGGGTCGCAGATCATGATGTCATCATCCGTCACCAGAAATACATTGGAGATTTCCCGCTTGGCGCTGAAAGACTTACCGGAGCCGGGGGTGCCCAGAATGATTCCGTTGGGGTTTTTCAGCCATTTTCGGTCAACCATGATGATGTTGTTGGACAGGGCATTGATACCGCAGTACAGTGCCTCCGGGCTGTCCTGATACAGTTCCTGGGTGGTAAAGGGAACAAAAATGGCCACCCCGGAGGTGGTCAGTCCCCGCTGGATCTCCACCTGATTCAGCCCCAGGGGCAGACTGCTGACCAGACCTTCCTCCTGCTGGTAGTCCAGAGCCGTAATGCTGCAATTGTATTTCTGGGCAATGGAATTGGTTTGGAAGATATTGTTGTCCAGCTGCCGCTTGGTATCGGCGGTATTCAGCAACAGGAACGTGACCAGAAACATACGCTGGTTCCGGCTTTGCAGATCAGATAGCAGTTTCTTGGCCTCCTCACCGTAGGTGGCCAGGTCAGAGGGCAGAATATCCATGTCATAGCCGCTGCGGACATCCTTTTTCTGCTCTTCGATTTTGGTCTTGTCCAGGTCGGTGATGGTGCGCTTGATGGTCTTGATGGCGCTGACCTGATCCACGGATTGGACATGGAGATTGACCACGATATTGCTTTCGATATCCAGAAAGTCTTTCAAGATCCGGTCACTCAGTTCCGGGGCCAGAATTTGCAGGAAGCTGACGGAGGCAAACTTCTTTCCCATGCGGAAATCCCTGGCTCTACTAAAAAGGAAGGAGCTGGGGGCTATGAAATCCTTGGTGGACAGTCCGCTTTTGGGCAGACTCTCCCAGGAAAAGGAAAAAGGCTCCGGGGTATCCATGCGGAGAATGTCATGGAGTACACGGAGCCGTTCCTGGCCGTTGAGCACTTCTGCCGCAACGCCCAGGCGTTTGAAGTTGTTGAGAATATCTGTTTCGATCCGTTCTAAGCGGGGTTTGGCGGAGCGAATGCCGTCCGCATCAATGCCGAAGGTCAGGTATTTGATCTTAATGATCCCGTTGTTTCCCTTCTCCTGCTGATCCCGGATGATTTTGGACAGCTCCTGCTGGATGCTGGCAAACTGGTCATTGCGGATGGGGATGTTACTCATCATAGCGCCACGGAGGCCAGTTAGATTCACAAAGGAAAGCTGGAATTTTACAGAGCTGTCAAAGTAGTTGAGAAAATCGCACCAGCCGTCAAAGATGGCCTGCTTATCCTCGTTGTCGGACAGCTGGTAGTTGATATCCCGGAATTGGATGGTTTTGGTGAAATGGTTCTGGGTCACCTGGCAGATCCCATCCGGGCGCATTTGCAGGTAAGGAATACTGTCCTGGGCGGACTGTTCCTTTTTATCTGTCCGTTTGGCCTTTGCGATGGCGGCCTGCACCGCTTTTCGCTCTTTTCGGGACAGCTTTTTGCGGTTGGACAATGCGATACACCTCCTTATCGAGATTGTTTTGCTGCTCCAATGCGGCATAGAAATTGTTGGTTTTGTAGGGACGCTTTTTGGGGCGCAAAAACAGAACCTGAATCATATTTCGCAGGACGGTTTCCAGGTGCTGGCCATTCTTTTCATACAGTGCCAGCAGGAATGCAGGCAGCATGATGAGAATCATGAGCAGTGCAGCAGTGGAATCGCCCAGCGGTGCTTTTGTGGCAAAGTAAAGGGGCAGACCGATCAACAGTCCTGCCCCAAAGCAGATGAGCTGCCGCTTTGTCAGATTGAACAGCACCTTGGTTTTGACCTTGGTCAGGTCCTTTGGAATGGTTACATAGGGCATGGGGTGACCTCCTTAATGGGCATTGAATACGGATTTTGCCAGGCTGCTGGTTTTGAACAGGCAGAAACACAGAAGTACCGTGTAACCCATGCAAGTCCAGATGGCTGTGGTGATGTCATCCGACACAGAGATGTTTTGCACCAGCACTGCATAGATTGCCACGCAGACCACAATGAGGAATGCCTGGAATCCCAGAGCAAGCAGGGCACGCAAATAGTTCTGCCCCATTTGTCCCCACTCCCGGTTGACCATGGTGGCCATGGGGATGGGTGCAACAGAGGTGACCAGATACACCTCGATCATCCGGCCATAAATGACGATGAAGATGCAGATGGTAATGGCCCAGGTACAGAAGCCCACTAGCAGGGACTGCACCCACAGGCCAAACAGCGGGCCAATGTCCATTTCCATCAGCCTTTTTTCCAGTCCTGTCAGGACATTGGAAATATCGATGCTGGTATTGCCTACGACCACCCCGGCGGCATGGGAAACCACGCTTTGGCTGGCTTCAAAGATGCCCATGACAATGTCCCAGGTGTGGGTGACGATGAGCACCGCTGCGGCGCTTTTGAATACCCACTTGAAGAACATCCAGGTATCCACATCATTGAGATTGTTTTTATCGGTAATGAGCTGGATCAGCTCCAAAGTCATAACGATTGCCAGGATGGCCCCGGCGATAGGAAGGATCACGGTGCTGGAGAGGTTCTGGATCATGGAAAAGATACCGCTGTTCCAGCCCTGGGGCGTCATGCCAACCTGGCCGACAATGTTCTCCACCTGCTCATTGGTGGAATCGAACATTCCTGTCAGATTGCTGACAATGCCGCTGACCAGGATCTCTTTCAGCCAATCCGTGATACTCTCCCAGATAAAATCCATAGAAAAACTCCTCTCTTTTGGATTTCGGGCAGCAAAAAAGCCAGACGGGAAACCGTCTGGCCGTTGCACAGTATTTGTTAGGGAATGTGTTTTTGTAAACGGAAAATAAAGGGAACATGGCTGGTATCTACGCGCAAATATCCCTTGGTCACCAGCTGATTCAAGGTTTTTCTGGTGGTGGATTCGGAAAGATTCAAAATACCCATGGCCTTCTTGACTGTGATTTCCGCATGGAAGCCTGCTTTGTTCATCCGTTCCAGCAGCTTGCTTTCCGAAGGGGTCAACGTGTTCTGGGATAAACCGGCATCGATCAGACACCGCTCAAAGGCATCCAGCATATAGGACACAAAGGGCGACAGATCCAGCCAGCTGTGACCGTTATCCAGCAAGGGCTGCTCGGAATCGTTCAGGCTTCCATAGTAGCCGCTAAGCTGGTCGTTGATGGCGCTGGAAAGAGGCAGATTCTTCATCTTCCGGTAGCTGCTGTGGTAGAGCTGGGATGCATTCAGGATTCTGGCCAGCCTGCCGTTGCCATCGCAGAAGGGGTGGACATAAACAAAGTAGAAGTGGGCAACGAAGCTCATCAGCAGCGGGTCTGTTTCCGTTTCCCGGAAGGAAAACAGGGCATCCATCAGATCAGGAAGTTGTTCCGGCGCAGCAGGCACATGAACAATCCGGTTATGGGAACCGATATAAACCATGCCATCCCGGTACCGGGTACCCTGGTGTTGCTGATTTTCGCAGACATCCTCCACCACCATTTCCCAAAGCTTGCGGATGTTCTGGCCGGTAACCGGGTGCTGGTAGGCAAAGTTGCAACCAGCAATGGTATTGACCACCATTTTATCATCCTTGGTTTTGGGGTTATCAAAGCTTTGCTTGACTTTGGCCACGGTGGTTCTGGCACCTTCGATGGTGGCAGAGGACCAGGCATCCAGCAAGATGGTGTCCTTGAAGCCCCGGTGCTCCGGGAGTTGATCGTACAACTGATTTAATTCCGTACAGCGGTTTCTCAGCTGTTCCACACCAGTCAGGTACAGCTTTTCTCCATGAATTCCGGGCAGAGGAAGCACCATGCGGTCAGACTGCCGCCGTTCCAGCTCGGCCTTTGCCTTGGTAAGCCCGGCGTTTGCCCGGTATTCCAGTTTTTGCAGGGTGTCCCACATGGGCGATTCCTCCTTTCCTTTTTCAATAGTTTACCACAAAATTATGACCATGTCCAGAAAATCGCGTACTTTTATATCCGCTCGCAAAACACCAGATACCGTTGCTTTCCTCCGCTGGCGTAGGGGTGGCAGGTCAGCAGGGTCAGCAGATCCCGGCCGGGCTGAATCAGGACAGCATCCACGTCTGTGGGATCGATGATCTGGATTTCGCAGACCCGGTAGTTCAGCGTCTCCCACAGATTGGTGACCGTCACCAAGTCCCCCACTTGCAGCAGCTCGATGAAGCGGAAATACTTGGCTCCATTGTAGCCCCGGTGACCGGCGAGAACGCAATTGGTATTTTCGCCGCCAATGGGCAGGCTGGTCTGGCTTAAGTGGGCGGCACCGAAAGCCATGTGGGATTCTGTGGCACCCAAATAAATGGGCATTTCCAGTTCCATGGCCGGGATGGTCAGCACCCCGAATACTTCATCCGGGATGCCGTAATCTGCCAGTGTGAAGCTGGGCTTCTGATAGGCATATTCGCAGGACAACCCTGCCTGCCCCTGGGTATAGATGGTTTGGTTGTAAGCGGTCATTTCCTCCCAAAGCTGTGCATAGGGCATTGTTTCCTCCGGCTGGGATTCCGCAACATAAGAATCAGCAGGCTCCGTAGATTCGTCCCGCTTCAGAAACAACTGGGCATTTTCGCAGATGGTTTTGTCCATGGCCGCACCCCAGACGATGGGAAACACGGCCAGAAACAGACCGGTGAGCAACAGAAGGAGCAAGAAAAGCACAAGGCACCGCTCCCAGTTACTTCGCAGCATAGGCTCCACCTCCATTGTTGTTTGCAATCTGGCGCAGGATGGCAACGAGCAGAATCAGCACCAGAGCGGCAAGGATTCCGTAGATCAGGCCCTCAATGTACTTTTCCTCCCAGGTAGATTGCACTTCTTCCGTTTCCTGTGTTTCTTCCGCAATGACCTCCGCTGCTTCATAGGGAATCCGGGAACCAGTTACCAGAAGCCGGTGGGAGTTGACACCGTAGGGGGTGCAGGTCACCAAGGTGCACAGATCCTCGCCGGAAGCAATCCCCAGCAGACCGGTGTCGTGGGGCTCCACGGTGTTGATGGCTGTCACCTGATAGCACAGAGTTCCCCCCAGCATATCCAGATAGAACACATCCCCAAGAGAAAGCTGCTCCAGATCGGTGAACATCTTCTGGCTGGCCATGCCGCTGTGGCCGGAGAGAATGGCATGGGCGCTGTCCCCGCCAATGGGCAGGGAACTGCCCAGCAAATGCCCTACGCCTCGTTCCAGTTCTTCCGCTTCCGTGCCGTGGTAGATGGGCAAATCAACACTGATTTTGGGAATACGGATGTAGCCCATAATGCCGTTGCCCGCAATATCCAGCAGGGTATCATAATCCCTTGCTGCAGAGGCAAGCATCTCTTGGCTGTATGCTTCTGTGGCACCGGGGATCAGCGCCAGATTGTAAGCCGCTGCCTGTGCTCTGGCTTCTTCCAGTGCAGCGTTGTCCGTTTGCGCTACGATTTCCTGATAAGCAGTCTGAATTTCAGAAGCATACTTTTGGTTGACATAATTGCTAATGACCGGGTATAACGTCAAGATCAAAGCCATCAGGAATAGCGTGATCGCCACGATTGTTATAATTTTCTGTTTCAAAATACCTCCTATTTTTGAACTCATTCTGATTTCTGCTGTGCTGGTATTAAAACTGGGTAAAAAAAATGTTGCGTGTTGTAGAAAACTCGTTCTAAAAAATGCTTGAATCTTGACTCCTGTATGATATAATGGAGAAAATGCCACGGAGGGGAACGCTATGAAACGATATGCCATGCAGCAGCTGATCGCCTGGAAAAACAAACCGAACCGGAAACCCTTAATTTTGAAAGGCGCACGTCAGGTTGGAAAAACCTGGCTGATGAAAGAATTTGGCCGCACCCAATTCCAGAAAGTGGCCTATGTCACCTTCTACAACAACCAGCGCATGAAGCGGGTTTTTGATGATGACTATGATATTCGCAGAATTATTATGAATATCAATATCGAAGCGAAGGTAGAGGTCACGCCGGGAGATACGCTGATTATCCTGGATGAAATTCAGGAAGCTCCCCGTGCTATGGAAGCACTGAAATATTTCTGCGAAAACGCACCGGAATATGCGGTGGTAGCTGCCGGTTCCCTGCTGGGGGTTGCCATTCACAATGGTGTTTCTTTTCCTGTGGGGAAGGTAGATACCCTGGAACTGCATCCCATGAGCTTCCAGGAATTTTTGGAAGCAATGGGAGAAACAGAATTGGCAAAACTGCTGGGAGCCGGGGAAACGTCTTTGCTAGGGGATTTCCGGGAAAAGTATATTTTCTGGTTGAAAAATTACTATTACGTCGGTGGAATGCCGGAAGCTGTCAGTTTCTTCGCAGAGCATAAAGACTATGTGGAAGTACGCAATATCCAAAAATCTTTGCTGGCACAATACGAGGATGATTTTGGAAAGCATGCGGGCAGCAACGAGCTGGCTCGCATTCGGATGGTCTGGAACGCCATTCCCATGCAGCTTGCCAAAGAAAACAAGAAGTTCTTCTTCGGGCAGATCAAAGCTGGCGCTCGTATGAAGGACTATGAAATCGCCATTGAGTGGCTTTTGGACTGCGGCTTGATTTCCAAGGTTTACCGAGTCAGCAAACCGGCTGTTCCCCTGAAAGCGTATATCGATTTCAGCGCATTCAAACTGTATATATTGGATGTGGGGCTACTTGGAGCGCTCAGCGATCTGGATGCCGCATCTATTTTGGACGGCAACGACATTTTTGTGGAATTTAAGGGTGCCTTGACGGAACAGTATGTATTGCAGGAATTGGTATGCCGCAATGCTTACACCCCCTACTATTACACCTCTGAATCCGGGAAATACGAAATTGACTTCATGATCCAGAAAGGGAAGCAGGTGGTCCCCATCGAAGTGAAGGCAGAAACGAATCTGCAAGCCAAAAGTCTGAAAGCCTATCAGGAAAAATTTGGCGCAGAATGTGCCATCCGAACTTCCATGATGGACTACCATCAGGAAAGCTGGCTGACAAATCTGCCGCTGTATGCTGTGTGCACACTATAATGTATTCCGTTTTTTGCCAGAGGAGGGAATATCCCCCCTCTGGCATTTTTCTTACACAGACTTCTTCCGGGTCACAGTATACAGCACGAAGGCAGCACTGGCCATAAGCAGGATGCCGCCTACGGTGAACAGCATGGTGCCGTTGTCACCGGTCTTGGGCAGGTCGAAGCCACGGGTATTGACCACAGTCAGAGGGGCTTCTGCATTGACGCTGCCGTTATCCGTGAGCATATTGACCTTCTTGCCGCTGACGGTTGCGGAGGCGGTCAGGTATTTGTGTTCCAGGTGCTTCTGGGGCATATTCTTCAGGTCGCCGGAGTCATTGATAATGGTGGCATACCGGGGATCGTTCTGAATCAAACCCAGCACGTCGGTGGTGTAAATATCGCACAGCTCGCTGCCTTCGGTCTGGGAAATTACCACTTCGATGTTCTCCTTCAGCAGGACATAGCCGCTGTCGGTGGTGATCTCGTTCATCACATAAGTGTCATCTTCCAGGCCCTTGATGACAATCTTGCCCTTGCTGTCACCGGTAGCCACGGAGACAAAGTGGGTTGCGTCCTCCTTGTTGGCCACATGGTCTGTGACGTAATAAACGCCCTCCTCCTGATTCAGCTGGGCCTTGACGTAATAGCCGTCGGTGTCATTGCGCACCAGGAAGGTCACCTTGGAAAAGTCGCCCTTGCCGTCAGAGAACAGCTTGGTCAGGTCGATACCGTAGGTGTAGATGTGGCAGTCATCCACCAGAGTGTCATAGTAGCTTTCGCTGGTACGCTTCCATGTCAGGACAACCTTGTTGTCGTTGCCCGTATCGCCCACCACCAGGGACTTGTCAGAATCCATGGTAGCCTGATAGGTGATCCGCATGGTGCAGTCGGAGAAACCGGAGTTGACCATGGAGGCATCGGAATAGACAGCAGCGGAGCGGTTGATCTCGGCAAGACCATTTTCGGTCATTTCAATGGTCATGACTTCCTTGCCACCTTCGGTGGTGTTGTAGGAAATGGTGAAGTGGCCGTCATTTTCTGCCCAGGCAGTTACCTTGTTCTTGCAGTCCTTGTCGGTGAAGATCTCAATGGCCACATCGCCCTTATTGTAGGTCAGGCCAGCGGACAGGGTATCGATGAAGGTATAGCAGGACAGATAGGTGGATTCAGAGGTAATGGAAGGCAGGGTGGAAATGATCTGGTAGTCGATGGAGTCACCAGCGGAAGCGGTTCCGGTATGGGCAAAGCCATCGGTGATGGTGGAAGTGCCCTCATGCTTGCCGGTATCTTCTTTGTTTTCCCGCAGGGTCTTTTCCAGCGTGGGGATGCCGGTCAGGTTCTTGGGGAACAGGGTAATGTCATAGATCCAGCGGGTGCCGCCATCGGTAGCATTGGTGCCGTTGACAGAAGTCATAGGCACGGACACCAGAAAGGGGTCCGTGGTGGAGACGACCATTTCAGGCACTTTGGTTTCCACAATCAGGTACAGACCCAGGGGCAGATTTTCTGCTTTGGTCTTGCCGTAGGAATCGGTCAGGGGCATGGCTGTGCCGCCGTTGGCTGCCATGTACTTCTCCAGCGCATTCTTGACGGTGGTGGAATTGGCCTTTAGACCGGCGGCCAGAGCATCAATGAGTACATCGGACTGGTAGTAATACTTGCTTTCGTCCAGATGGTCGGCATTTTCATAGCGATCCTTGCCGTCTGCCAGATTCAGGGTCTTCAGGAAGTCGGCACCCTTGGTCTTGTCGATGCCGTACAGCACCTCCACATGGGCATCCGTCCGGTTGTCCTGCTGGGACTCTGCGAACTGGATGATGTCCGCAACCTTCAGGTAGCTGAACTCCACGCCCTTGATGGCGTAACCGTAGCTGGTTTCGCCGTTGCCCAGAGTGGAGCCATTGCCGCCCAGAACGTTGTTGACGCCGGATTCGTCGTAGACACCGGTGGAGACATAGGAAGAATCCCAAACGCCGTCCTTTTCGGCATTGGTCAGGTCATACTTGTAAATGGTCAGGGAACCGGTGGAACCCTCGTCAATGGTGGTCAGATCCAGCTCCGCAGCAGAAACGCCTACGGGAACACAGAGCAGCAGTGCCATAGCCAGCACCAGGGAGAGAACTTTGGTAAACTTTTTCATAATGCACATTGTCCTTTCTTTGTTGAGATTTTGATTTTTGTGGTTGGGTGAACGAGATTTGAACATAAAAAATGCAAGGGGTGATCCCTTGCGTGGTAGAAACGGGTTATGATGTTACACCTTCTTCTTTCGGTAGATCAGCATGCCCAAACAGGCGATGGCGCTGAGGAGGGACAACACTTTCAGGATTGCACCGGAAGCACTGCCGGTTTTGGGCATGGTGAAGGTATGGGCATTGACCACGGTCAGCTCCACCATCAGATCCTCTTGGTGCAGTTCCCCTTCAAAGGCGGTGCCGCTGAGCAACTTGAAGCCCTCCGGGGCTTTGGTTTCTGTCAGGCGGTACTGTAAGCCGGGATAAAGTCCCGTCCATTCCAGCAGACCGTCTTCGCCGCTGGTCAGGTAGCCATCTGCCACATTGGCGTTGGTGGTGCATCCCTTTTTCACTGCTTCCGAATAAGTCACCGGCCACCACAGGGAGCCATCTTCGCTCCATTCCAGCAGGAAGGTTGCCCCGGCCAGAGGTGCACCTTGGGTATCTACCTTATGGATGGTGATTTTACTGGGACGGATGGCGTTGACGAAGGAAACTTCGGCTGTCTGCCCCTGAATGACCGTTACCCTCTGGGGATTGACGGATTTGCATTCATAGGTGCTGTCCTCCGGGAGAATTTCTTCTACGGTGTAGGTGCCGGGAAGTACACTTTCCAAAATCGTGCCATTTTCAGAAGTGATAAACGGAGAGCCGGAAATTTCTTTTCCGTCCGCATCGGTCACTTTAAATACCCAACCGGAAAGGCTACCGTCTCCTTCTACGGTTTTCACGATTTTCAGTTTGCCGTATTGGACGTTGGTGAAGGCTACTGCCGTTTCTTCATGGGCTGTGATCTCCAATTTCTGGACGGATTCATCCACCATCCAGTATTCGTCCTGAAAGCGTCCATACTCGTCGCCGGTTTCTTTGGCATAGTAAACGCCGGGGTCTAAGTAGCAACCGCCCCGGCCTTCTTCGTTGGTGACGATTTTACCGACCTCCTGAGTACAGTCCGGGTCAGAATAGATGGTGATGTGCCAGCCTTCCACATTTTCACCGGTGTTGGTTTTCTTGTAGCACCAACCAAGCCCCGTCTCCCGATTGATCCAAGTGTCAGTGACGGTTTGGCCTGCCTTGACCATCACATCATGGAAGCCCAGTTCTCCGACCCAGTAGGGATCTTCTGTGGGGACTTCTGCAATGTAGTACCGCCCCAAAGGCAAATTTCCGGTAATGGCACAGCCGGTTTCATCGGTGGTCAGCTCACAAATCAGGTTTCCGGTGGAATCCTTCACCCGAAACACCCAGCCGCCTAAGTGATTTCCAGTGTTGGTGGTTTTCTGGATCTGGATGCGGCCATAGTGGGTGTTGGTAAAGGTCACAGTTGCTGTCTGATTGGCAGTGACCGTGAGCTTTTTCACCTCTGTGTCGATACCCCAATAGGGATCGTCGGTGGGCAGCTCCTTGGCATAGTAGGTGCCGGGTTGCAGACCATTGACCAAAATGGTTCCGTCGTTGGCCGTGGTAAAGGGCGAGCCGGAAACCCCATTGGTGCAACCGGAATCCGTATACAGCCCAATCTTCCAGCCGCCCAGATTCTCCCCGGTATTGGTCTGCTTCTGGATGCTGACAGCGCCGGTGTTCAGCTTATTATGGAAAGAAACCGATGCTGTGCCATCGCTGGAAATGGTAACCTTCTGGGGATTGGTGCTGGCGCAGGTGTACAGGGCATTGATGCTGGAATCCGTGTGGCCAAGCTCCTTCACATAGTAAGTACCAGCCGTCAGACCGGTTACGGAAATCTTCCCATCGCTGCCTGTAGTATGCGGCCCGGACACCAGATTCGTGCAAGCACTGTTGCTGTAGATCCCAAACTTCCACCCGGAGAGGTTCTTGCCATCTTCCGTAGTTTTGGTCAGACTGAGGTTGCCCAACGCCGGGGCTTTCAGCTTGAAGTAGGCATTCAGATTCCCGGTGGAGGGGTTATACAGGTTGATGGTAGTCTGATACTTGGAACCACTCATGTACCAGATGGAATAAGTGGAATTTTCCGCAGAGGGAATGGATTTGGTAGCCTTGTACACCGTGCTTTCCGAAATGGTTCCAGTCTGGGTAATGGTCAGGGTATTGCCGCTCTTGGTGAATTTCGCACCGTTTCCATTAGTGAAGCTGAACCCGGACAGAACGCCGTTGCTGTCATAGACGCTGGTGGTATCCCCGGTCAGCTCAATGGTAGGGGCGGTGCTGCTGGATGCACTGGTAAAGCTGGGAATTTGCATGGCCGCTTCCACATAGGACACCAGCGTATTGTACTTGGGGGCAAACCCGGATACCGATGCCACACCAGCGTTGTAATAAATGTCGCCGGAAGTGCCGCACTCATTGCTGGATTTTAGCTGGAAAGTATCCGCATCCCGCAGACCGGTGACAATTTCAAAAATGAGGAACTGAGTAGCGATCCGCAGGGGGACGTTGGGGTTATCGTCCTTCTTCGTGGTGCTGACGCTGACACTGTGATCCCACATCTGATTGCTGTACAGCAAAATAAGGCCAATGGCCTCCCGGCGGTTGGCGTTGAGGGAATACCAGATGTTGCCGCCCGTGGTGGAGCTGCTGCCATCTAAGGTCATGTCCCTGTCAACGGAGTTGCCGGAAGTGCTGGCCGCATAGCTTTTATGGGGTTCGATGCAGTACAGGGGATCATCAGCATAAGGGGTATTGTTATACCGAGCAAAGTGCCAACCCATATTTTTCAGGTAGCAACTCAGGGTAGATCCCGTGCCGTTCCATTTGTAGCTGATGTTGATTTGGCTGTTCAGCCGAGTAGTGTAGTCGCCGTTGTCCGTATAATCGAACAGCAGGATATTCTTCTGAGTGGAAGCATAGACGGCGATGTCATCTGTATTGGAGATGGAATCTTCCATAGCAAGCGCATCGTCACCAGATTCCACTGGAGCTGTTGCTTTCTCTGTGGTAGCGACTGTGGTTTCTTCCATGGGTTCGGTTTCTTCCGTGCTGGGCTCTGTGGCCGGGGATTCCGCTGCAAACACGCAGGGAACCATTCCGACGCACAGAGCCAGCACCAGCAGGAGCGAAA
>CAYXUI010000018.1:0-28039 GCA_964468195.1 uncultured Oscillospiraceae bacterium
GTTCATATCGACAACAATGGTTATTGCATCCACATTATCACCCCTTTCTGTAAAAATTGCGCTATTATCCGACTGTAACGGCGTGGCGGGAGTGCCCAAGGCAACAGAAAGGAATTCTTCATTCCTAGAATTAAAGCCGCCCAGAGGCCGCCTGTGGGCTTCTGAGCGGCTTATTCAGTCCTCATTATACGGGACATCAAACATATCGTTTACCAGAATGTGCCCTTCTTCCTTTGCGTAGCGGTCAATCATTTTCTCCAACGTATCATGGAAAGATATGGAATGATCGGTGGATGTGGCAATATGGCAAAGTTCATGGAGGAACACAAAGGCGGCATAATCCCGCCCACTGTTCAGGGCTTCCACACTCAGTCCAATAGCATACAGCGTACCTAGTTCTGACTCATAATGCCACGATATACCGTCACAGCTCCGAAGATCCGCT
The DNA here is from genome assembly GCA_964468195.1 of uncultured Oscillospiraceae bacterium. Taxonomy (GTDB): domain Bacteria; phylum Bacillota; class Clostridia; order Oscillospirales; family Oscillospiraceae; genus Faecousia. The sequence continues at coordinate 446 of CAYXUI010000018.1, forward strand.
GTCCCCTGCTCGCTCATGCGGTAGGTGTAAATGGCGGACAGCTTATCGACAATTTCCGGGAAAGTAGATGCAACCGGGATTGTGTAGGTCAAAAACAGCTCTGCCGCCTCCGGGTCATTGCATATAACGACCCCCTGTGTCTTCAACCATTCATGCAGTAGTTTACTTTTTGTCTTCAAAAACGCCTGCCTCCTCATTCCATACTAAAACCGGAATATGTGCATGTCTCAGAATAATTTGCTTTTTTACTCTGTATATCCATTCATAAATTCTTGCATATAATTTCACTTTATTCCCTCCCTGCTTCGCACCGGATCTCAACCGGGGTCAATTCTGCGTCCAATATACATCCTCTTCGGCACTCTGGAACGCAAGTAGCTTCCCCGCCGCATCCAGCTTTACCTTGTCGGAGGAATCCGGGTTTTCCATGATCTTCAGGAGTTCAGCCTCCGCACGTTGGATTTGCTCTTTTGTCATCTTCGTCACCCCCTTCCGGTATAAAATTTGCCACAGCTTCCAGACCGTTCCTGTAGATCTGGAACATGCGCCGCTTGTATGTGTCGTATCGGTCTGGAAAATCCTCCCGCTTCCCGTACATCATTTCACAGATAGTCTCCCAATCTGCAAGGTCAAGGTGGCGCATTCGTAAAACCGCCTGCATCTCCGGGGAACGTTTTCCTGAAATCCGTGAAATTATCCGGTCAATTTCGCCGTACAGGTGGCGGGAGGCTTCCAACTGTTCGTTGTATTGACGCTCTAATGCGTCTAACTGCCCAATCAGCCGGCCGATTTTGTCCGCCTTCTCCCCGCCACCAGAGGGCATACCCGTGATTTGGGAGCTTCGGGGATCGCACATCTGTGACCGAAGATTTCGGATCCGTTCCTCCATGAAATCAAGCTGCTTTTCAGCATCGCCATAGCGGAAAAGCCATTCTTTGGCTGCTTCGATTGTCAGAGCACCACCCCATTTCGTGCTGAATTTGACCCCATATTTTTCCGTCAGGAAAAATATTCATGCGGTACGGTTGTGTTGGTTTGGTAGGTAGGTACGGTTGGTTAGGTACGGTTGGTACCTGCGCCGTCCGTTGGATTTCCAATGGACGGACTGTGGACATCCGCCGGACATCCACAGTCACTCATTTTTGCGCCCGTTTCTCTTTCGCTCCGCATCTTTTTTGCGCTTTTCCAACAGCCTTCCCGCATAGCTGTACCAGTCGTGAATGAGTAAGTTGTCCCCTTGACGCTCAAGAAATCCCGCAGAGACAAGCGCATCAACCAGCACAGCAGCGCCCCCGGAATACTCCGTCGCATCGGCGATATCATCCTCTGCATACGGCGGAATCAGTTGACCTTCTGGCGCATAGTCCAGAGCCCAGAGCCAAAGCATAATAACGTAGCCAAGAGCTTCTTGCTTGGAAATCCCAAGTTGCCGTGCAAAACGCTTCAATTTTGGATGGTTCGGGAGTGATTGGTGTGTTTCAATCCACATGGTTCACTCTCACACCTCCCGGTGACGTGCCCGTGTCACAGCTTTCCGTTCACGCATTTTTGCTCGGCTAGAAACCAGTTGCCCGGTATAGTCCCCCCAGTCGTGGATTGCTAAGACACCGTTGATGGAAAGATCTAAAAAGCCGGCATCCAGTAAAGCGTCCACGAAACTGTCCGGGCTTCCGGGATACTCGGCGGCGTCCGCAATATCCAGCGCATCAAATTTCGATTCAATGATACCATCTGGAGCATACTCGGAAGCCCAGCACCAGAGAGCAGAAAGTTGCCCCACAGCCTCGATTCTCGCTTCGTCCAACTGACGGGCAAGCTTCTTTAGTTTTGGATGAGCGTAAAGGCTGCTATCAACGATGGCCTGAAACTTCTTCATAACCGCACCTCCTGATCTGCCCGGCGGATAACGCCAATTTGTGGCGGGGTTTGCCCCGCAGTCTCCACCACGGAACCGCCTTCCATGTATCGCTCGATGGCCTCGACGGAAACCAGATACTTCACCCCGACCCGAACGGACGGGATCTGTCCGGTAGTCACCAGACGCCGAAGGGCGGTCTTCGTCAGTGCCGTGCCGGGATCCGACCGGCGAATTTCTTCAAAAGCTTCGTTCAAGCTTCTCATCCGCATGAGTTTTCCTCCTCCCGCTTCGACCGGGCAATTTCGTGAATCAGCCCCAAAATTTTCTCCTGCTCGTTCGCTGGAAGTTCCCGGCGCAATTTGCGGGTCAAGGTAGCTTCGCCAATGCCCAGCGCTTCGGCAATCTCCCAATGCCGGACCCCGCAAATTTTTGCCTTATCCCGAATTTTGACGTTTTCCATTTTTACACCTCCTGTTATTGTTGACGCTATTGCCGTTGACATCCTCATTATAGCATGTTATTATGTTTGTAACAAGGCACAATAAAAAAGCAAAAACTCTAATAATCTGGGAGTGTGATTGTTTTGAACAACATTTTAGGAAGGCAAATTAAAAAAGAACGAAAAGACATGGGACTAGACCAAGCTGGACTAGCCGAAAAATTGGGTTTAGCGAAGGAATCACGCCAAACAATAGGCGCATGGGAAATTGGAAATCGAAAGCCACCCCTTGACGCACTCGAAAAAATGTGTGAATTGTTCGATTGCGATTTGGATTATCTGACTGGACGTTATGAGTGTAAAACCAGAGGTGCTACGGATATCCATGAAGTAACTGGACTGTCTGAGACCGCTATAAATGCGCTCAAATACGCAGCAACAGGCAACAAGAATATTATCATATTCATAAATGCGCTGCTAGAAAATGTGGCGGATCTTCATTTTATAGCATCTGCATTTTCTGATTTATCCTCAAAAAAAGGAATGGAAGCAGCCATTGATGCAGGAATAATATCCGACGATTTCGGCCCAGATACATTAGCTAACAAACGCAATATCGAAATTGCTCGTTTTACTCTTCAAGATCGTTTTATTAGATTTGCCGATAAAAGTACAACAAAAGACATTGGTAACTCAAAAACAGATTTGGAAGTTTCTTTACTTTTCTAAGCTTAGGAGGAACCATAATGGCAAATATCAGAAAAATTGACGGAAAAAATGGTGTTTCCTACAAAATCACTGTCACTCAAGGCCGGGATCTTTCCGGGAAGCAAATCCGGCACTATATGACGTGGACACCGCCCCACAAAATGACAGAACGGCAAATGCAGAAGGCCGTGGAGGTGGCGGCAATTGAGTTTGAAAAGTCTATTGCTCTCGGCTATCAGGCCGACAACCGCCAGACCTTTGCAGAATACGCCACCTATGTTCTGGATCTGAAGGAGCGGGAGGGAGCAAAGTACCGGACATTGGAACGATACCGGGAACTTATGCAGCGTATTAACCCGGCGATTGGGCATATCAAACTTCAGGATCTCCGCCCCCAGCATTTGAACGCCTTTTATAAGAATTTGGCAGAGCCGGGGATCTGCAAGCAGAAATCCCTCGCACAGGCGAAAGTGGATCTTGTGGCACTGTTCAAAAAGCAAAAGCTTACCCGTGCCAAGGTGGCGGAGTTGTCCGGCATATCCGCCACCACCATCACCACAGCCTGTCAGAAAAAACAAATTGCCCTTGCTACAGCGGAAGCCATAGCAAGGGCGTTAGGGCATGAAGTGGCGGATCTGTTTGAGGTGGAGACGGCGCAAACCCAGCTTTCCAACAAAACCATTTTGGAGCATCACCGCCTGATCCACACGATTCTCTCCCAAGCAGAGAAAGAAATGTTGGTACAGTACAACGCAGCGGCCAAGGCCACCCCGCCAAAAGCCGCAAAGAAGGAAGTTAACTATTTTCAGCCGGAAGATATTGTCCGGATCCGGGAAGCACTGGACAAAGAACCCCTGAAATGGAAAGTTGCCACGCACCTGCTTCTAATCACCGGTTGCCGCCGGGGTGAGGTCATGGGGCTTCGGTGGGATCGTGTAGACTTCGTAAACAGCAAGATTAAAATTGACACAAACCTTCTCTATTCCGCCAAGCGTGGGATCTATGAGGACAGCACCAAAACCGACACCGTGCGATTTATCAAACTTCCCTCGGAAACCATGGAGCTATTACGGCAATACCGCCGTTGGTATCTGGAACTGAAGCTAAAGAATGGGGATCGATGGCACGACACCGGCTTTCTGTTTGTCAAAGACAACGGGGATCCCATGATCCCGGACGGAATAACCGCATGGCTCAGTAAATTTTCCAAACGCCACGACCTGCCCCACATCAACCCCCACGCCTTCCGCCACACGATGGCCTCTATCCTAATCAGCAGTGGAAAAGATGTGGTAGCCGTTTCTAAACGTTTGGGACACGCCAAAGTAAGCACCACCACGGACATTTACTCCCATATCATCATGGAGGCCGACGAACAGGCCAGCGAATGCCTCGCAGACGTTATGTTGCGCCCCAGAAAGAAAAGTTCCGCCGGTTGAACGTGCGCCAAAAAGGCAAAAAATAACCCCTTGTGCGCTAAATGTGCGCCAAGGGAGAAAACGGGCATAGAAACGCCTAACTTTTTGCAAAGAAAAACCACCGTTTTACCTTAGAAAACGGTGGTTTTTATGGTTGCGGAGGCAGGACTCGAACCTACGACCTCCGGGTTATGAGCCCGACGAGCTTCCAACTGCTCTACTCCGCGATATTGTTTGCATCTCTTGAATTCTAAGTTATTCTAGCACACGGCTATCACTTTGTCAAGCATTATTTTTTGTCAAAAGCAATAATAGTTTCCGTATTGCCTGCAGGGGCCTTTCAAAAAGCTGTGCGCCGCTTCCGGCGCACAGCTTTTTATCCTTTTTAGTAAAAATTCTGCAAAAAATCCCCGTTCTCCTCCCTTTCCCACCAGATTTCGACAGACTTTTTTTCCCGATATGTGTAATATACTATCGTAATCCAGTATTTAAGGAGGGATTTTCTTGAAATGTGTTGAACTGGCACACATCCGATCCGTTTCCGGGACAGCCCGGGGCTGTTGCAGGTGTCCAGGCGTATTTCTGCCATTGTCAGTGGCTGCCTGCTCCTTATGCAGCTTCCCGGAGCCGCAGACGGACGATATTTGTCAGCCGCGCGATAAATTCGCCGTTGGTGGGTTTTCCCTTTTCCGGACTTACGGTGTTGCCGAAGTAATGGTTGAGGATCTCCATATCCCCCCGGCTCCTGGTAACCTCCACTAGGTTCCGGATGGCCCGCTCCACCCGGGCTGCGGTGGTGTCAAACCGGGCCGCCAGCTGGGGATACAGGCCAAAGGTGATACTGTCGATGTACATCCGGTCCTCCAGACACAGCAGCACCCCCTGGACCACATAGGGATGCCCCAGCAGATGATCCGGTGCCCCCAATTCCAGCAGCAGCTGGCAGATCTGATACTCCGGATCCGGTATGCTGGGATTTCCGGCATCCATCAGATTCAGAAGTTCCCGGCGCAGCACTTTCCGCTCGCTTTCCTTCTCTGCGGCACACAGCCGCATCAAGGCGTCCACTTTCATTTCCAGAATACTCATGTTTCATTTCCTCCTATTTTATGTCCAATTCGCTGGACAGAATGGATAGGGTTCTTTTGTCAGCCAAAGAAACTTACAAAAGTCGCCAGTTGCCGTTGACTTAAGTAATCCATTGTGATAAAATATTGGCGTATATTATTGAAAAATATTGCATTAGATTACTTAAGTAACTCCTTTGTAGTCATTATAGCGGAATGAACGGAATTTGTCAACCCGCAAAAGATTACTTTAGTAATCTTCGTCGCAATGCACAACGGCTAGGGGGAACTTTTGTGTTTTTTAACAGATTCAAAGCATTGTGTGACGAGCGAAATATCAGCGTTTACCGGGCCTGTACGGATATCGGTCTGAATCGCTCCGCCGTGGCCAAGTGGAAGGACGGCGGCAAACCCAATGGCACCACCGCCGGAAGGCTGGCGGAATATTTCGGCGTCACCACCGATTATCTGCTGGGTCAGTCGGACACCCGGGAACCCGCCCGGACTGTGTCCGATGCGGATATTAAATTTGCTCTCTTCGGCGGTGACGGCGACATCACTGACGAAATGTATGAGGAAGTAAAAAAATTCGCTGCTTTCGTCAAAGAACGGGAGGGGCGGAAGTAAGGAGTTACCATGGAGCTGAGGCAGCTTTATGATTTTGCACAGCAACAAAACATCCCGATCTGCCATTTCTCTCTGCCCAAAACCGGCTCCATGTCTCTTATGACGGAGACAGGGCAGCGCTATATCGGCCTGGATCCCGGGCAACTGGATGGCGGCATCCAGGAGCGGGTCCATCTGAGCCACGAATTGGGGCACTGTGTCACCGGCAGCTTTTACAACATTTCCACCCCACGGGATCGTCGGCAAACCCAGGAAAACCGGGCCACAAAGTGGGCCATTGAAGCCCTGATCCCTGTGGAGGAGCTAGATCTGGCCATTGCCGAAGGTTGTACCGACGTCCGGGAGTTGGCCGAGCGGTTCCAGGTGACAGAGGACTTCATCCGGAAAACCGTGGGTTATTACGTTCACGGCAATCTGGCTGCGGAACTGTATTTTTAATGAAACATCAAAACAGTACTATAGGCGACGATACACAATCAAAACGCCCCCGGTTTCCAACGAAACCGGGGGCGTTTTTCAGAACAGGGGTTTGATCTTCTGCTTGTAGATCCGGGCGAAGAAGATGGCGGTGAAGGCGCCACTGACCACTTCGGCGATGGGATAGGACAGCCACACCAGATTCACGTTGCCGCTGAGGCTCAGCAGGTAGGCCACCGGCAGCAGCACCAGCAGCTGACGGGCCAGGGAGGTGATGGTGGAATAGATGCCGTTGCCCAAAGCCTGGAAGCTGGCACCCAGAGAGATGCACACGGCAGCCACGGGGAAGCTGTAGCTGATGGTCCGCAGAGCAGAGCGGCCGATTTCCAGGAAGGTATCGCTGGGATTGAACAGTCCCAGCAGGGTATCCGGGATCAGCTGGAAAGCAGCAAAGCCGCAGAGCATCAGACACAGAGCAGCGCAGCAGGACAGTTTCAGGGTCTTGGTCATCCGCTCCGGCTTCTGGGCACCATAGTTGTAAGCGATGATGGAAATGGTGGCATTGTTGATGCCAAACAGGGGCATGAAGAAGAAGCTCTGGAGCTTGTAGTAAATACCAAAGACAGAGGTAGCCGTCTCGGTGAAGCCCTGCAGAATCTGGTTCATGCCAAAATTCATGACGGAACCAACGCCATTCATAATGATGGAGGGAATGCCCACGGTCATGATCTGGCCAACGATCTGCTTATCCAGCTTGGCATAGCGCCGGCCGAACTGGACCTCGGGGTTGAACTTCTCGTTGAACAGCAGTGCCAGGAAGGCAGCGACCCACTGGCCGATGACGGTGGCCCAGGCGGCACCGGCCACGCCCATGGCAGGCAGACCGAACCAGCCGTGGATCAGAATGGGGTCGAGAATGATGTTGATGATGGCACCCACAGCCTGGGTAATCATGGTGTGGACGGTACGGCCGGTGGCCTGGAGCAGACGTTCCCCCAGAATTTCCATGAAGACGCCCAGGGTCAGCAGGCAGCAGATCCGGGAATAGGCGATGCCGCCTTCCACAGTCTCGGTGACGGTGGACTGCATTTCATAATAGGGCCGGACGCCGAAAATACCAAAGAGCATGAAAACCACGGTGACAATGAGCATCAGCACGATGCCATTACCGGCGGCCCGGTTGGCAGTCTCCTGGTCCTTCTGACCCAGGCTCTTGCTCAGCAGAGAGTTGACGCCCACGCCGATACCCACGGCAAAACCGATCTGCAAATTCTGGATAGGGAAAGCCAGAGACAGGGCAGTGACGGCGCTCTCAGAGACCTGAGAGACATAGACACTGTCCACCACGTTGTAAAGGGCCTGCACCAGCATGGAAATGATCATGGGCAGGGCCATATTGGCAAGCAGCTTGCCCACGGGCATGACGCCCATTTTGTTCTCCTGTAAGGTTTCGTTTTGCATTGTATTCTCCTTATTTGACTAAAAATATCTATTATATAGTATAACGTAAAGTTTCGGCAAATGCAAGGCTGTCCCATCCGCTTGTCGAGGAAAAATTCTTTTGGGAAAAGCGTATGAAACTGTGCAAATTTCCCTCCCGGCAGAGCCTTGGTTGAAAGGAGGTTTTTATGGAGGAACTGTTGGCGGGGCTCACCCTCTCGCCAAAACAGCGGGAAGTCCTGACCTGGTGGCAGGATTCCAGCGAACATCGGGACAGGGAAGCCATTTTCTGCGACGGTGCCGTTCGTTCCGGGAAGACCCTGGCCATGAGCCTGAGCTTCTTCCTCTGGGCCATGACCTGCTTTCAAGACAAGAAGTTCGCCCTCTGCGGCAAAACCATCGGGGCCGTCCGGCGGAATCTGTTGGGAGAAGCCCGGCGGCGGTGCAAAGATGCCGGAATGGACTGGCAGGACAAACGGTCTGACAATCTGGTGATCCTGACATGACAGGAGCGGCAGAACGAATTCTACCTCTTCGGCGGCAAGGACGAAGCCTCTGCCGACTACATTCAGGGCATTACCCTGGCGGGGGTCCTGCTGGATGAAGCGGCGCTGATGCCCCGGTCCTTTGTGGAACAGGCCCTGGCACGGTGCCGGAAAAGGGCAGCCGGCTTTGGTTTAACTGCAATCCCGCCGGCCCCCGGCACTGGCTGTACACAGAATGGATCTTGGAATCGGAGAAGAAAAACTGCCTGCATCTGCACTTTACCATGGAGGACAATCCAGGGCTGTCGGAGCAGGTGCGGCAGCGGTACCGGTCGCTGTACACCGTGCATTTTACCAGCGCTACATTCTGGGGCTGTGGGTTCAGGCGGAAGGCCGGGTCTATGATTTCTTTACCCCAGAAATGGTAGGGAAGGCGCCGGAACGCTGCGACAAATGGTACATTTCCTGCGACTACGGCACAGTCAATCCCACGTCCATGGGGCTCTGGGGCAGAAGCGGCGGGATTTGGTACCGGGTGAAGGAATTCTACTTTGACTCCCGCCGGGAACAAAGACAGATGACCGACCGGGAATATGCCGATGCCTTGCGCCATCTGGCAGGAGACCGGACCATTACCGCCGTCATCGTGGATCCTTCTGCGGCAAGCTTTCTGGAAGTCCTTCGCCGGGAAGGGTGGCGGGTGAAGAAGGCCGTCAATGATGTGCTTTCCGGTATCCGGCAGACCTCCGATCTGCTGAAAACCGGGAAGATCGTCATCTGCGCCGGATGCGGCGACTGCCTGCGGGAGCTGGATGAATATGTGTGGGACCTTTCCGCAGGAACCGGTGACCGGGTGAAAAAGGAGCATGACCACGCCATGGACGACATGCGCTATTTTGTTTCCACCGTTCTGACGGAATCTGCCGGTGGATTTCTGGCCTGCACCGTGGAGCGGCGAAGGTGCCTCTCAGGAAGAAAGGACGGAAAATGTGAAGCGAAAAAAGGAAAAAACAGGGGTTTCCGCCACCTGCCAGCTGCGCAGCGGAAATCAGCATCCCTTCGGGGCACTCAGAAACTTCGTACCCCTGGGAGGGGGCGAGGAGCAGGTGTACCGGCAACTCCGGGAGGCCCTGCCGGTTCTGAATGCGGCGGTGTGCAAAATGGTGCGGCTGTGCGGAGGGTTTGAAGTCCGGTGCCCCGATCCGGAAACTCAGAGAAAGCTGAATGCCTTCCTGCAAACCATGCCCTGCGGCCGGGGCCAGCAGGGCATCGAAAGCTTTTTAAGTGGCTATCTGGACAGCCTGCTGACCTATGGCCGGGCGGTGGGAGAACTGGCGGTATCCGGAGGAAAACTCCGGGCGGTTTGCTGGGGAGACGTGACAGCACTGGAGGTTCAGGAGGGAGAAAGCCCCCTGGATGTGGTGATCTGGGGACCGGACAATCAGGGAAAATTGCGCCCCCTTCCCTACCAGCAACTGCTGCTGTTTACCACCTGGCATCCGGAACCCGGCCATCCCTACGGGGTCAGCATGTTCCGGGGAATGCCCTTTCTGGCGGAAATTCTGCTGAAGATCTACCAGACCATCGGCTCCAACTGGGAGCGGGCTGGTAATGTCCGCTACAGTGTCATCTGTAAAGGCGGCGAGGATCTGGACCCCGCCAGCGCAAAGGAACGGGGGCAGGCCGTGGCCCAGCAGTGGGCCAGAGCCATGGAGGACAGCAAAAACGGCACCGTCCGGGACTTCGTGACAGTGGGCGATGTGGAGATCAAGGTCATCGGCGGGGAAGCCCCCATTCTGGATTCTGAAGTTCCCGTCCGGCAGATTCTGGAACAGCTGGTGGCCAAAACCGGTCTGCCTCCCTTCCTGCTGGGTTTGAGCTGGAGCACCACAGAACGGATGAGCACCCAGCAGGCGGACATCCTTACCAGTGAGCTCTGGGCATTGCGCCGGGCGGTGGAGCCTGCCATGGGGCGGATCTGCCGGATGTATCTGGCGCTGGAGGGGCTGGATGACCGGGTGGAGATCCAGTGGGATGACATTTCTTTGCAGGATATCACCCAGGAAGCCCAGGCAGCTTTGTATCAGGCCCAGGCGGCAAAATATCTGTCCGAAGCAGAAGATTAAGGAGGAATCCCTATGAACATTCAAAAAGAAGCCCGGACCGCTGCCAGTGGCGCCCCTACGGAAGTGCAGCTGGAAGCCATCAACAATTTGGCAAAGGCCCGCTTAAACGGGGAGCAGGTCTATGTCTTTTCTCTGCGGCTGTGTGACGATCAGATCGACCGGGACGACGAGCGGTTCGACACGGCGGCCTTGCCGGTGCTGGCAAAGCTCTTTATCAGCAAGACCGGCATTCTGGATCACCGCTGAACCACGGAAAATCAGGTGGCCCGGATCTTTGAGACCCAGGTCATTACCGAGGGCGACGTAACCTACCTGAAAGCCTGGGCCTACATCCGCCGGGGCGGGGCCAACGAGGAGATCATTGCGGATATCGAGGCCGGGATCAAGAAGGAAGTTTCCGTAGGCTGCGCCATGGGAAGGGCGATCTGCTCCGTCTGCGGCAGCGAATATGGCACCTGTGGCCACGTCAAGGGCGAAAGCTATGAAGGGCAGGTTTGCCACACCATTTTGCAGGAACCCCTGGATGCCTATGAATTTTCTTTCGTGGCGGTTCCCGCCCAGCGGGAGGCCGGGGTGATGAAAGGTATGGGGCAGCGCAAAACCTTGCAGACCCTGGCAGCGGAATTCGGGGCCCAGGCAGAATACCGGGCTTTGAAAAAGCAGGCAGAACTGGGGCAGCGGTATGAAAAGGAATTGCAGGACAGTGTGGTGCGGCTGGGGCTGGCCCTGGAACTGGGAGTCACCGAGCCGGTGCTGCGAAGCTTGACCAAAGCAGCGGCAGCCGATGACCTGCTGGCGCTGAAAAACGCACTGGAGCAGCGGCTGAAGGAATCCCTGCCCGTCACCACTCAGCTTTCCGGCTCCTTCGGCACCGCCGCAGAGCTGGACAGCGGATTTCTGATCTGGCCGGATTACCGGATGGATACAACATTTTTACAGGAGGAATACATATGGGTTACGACAATCTGAAACTGGAAAAGGGTATGTATCGCCAGGAGGGCAGGAACTTTACCTAGGTACTGGAATCTCTGGATCCCAGCGAAAACTATCGCGGCACCGCCCTGGAGGGCACCGATGCCTTCCAGCGGCAGCTGAAGCGGTTTGGCATCCGGGTGAAGGGTGCCGGGTCTTCCCCCGTGGAGAAGTTCTTCCGCACCATGGATTCTGCCGTTCTGTTCCCGGAGTACATCGCCCGGACCGTTCGGCAGGGCATGGAGGAAAATGACATTCTCCCGGGCATCGTGGCCACCACCACGGTGATCGATTCCATGGACTACCGCTCCATCTACTCCAACCCCACCGACGACGACAAGGAACTGAAGGATGTGGAGGAAGGCTCTGCCATTCCTTCCACCGAGGTCAAGACCAAGGAGCATCTGGTACATCTGACCAAGCGGGGCCGGATGCTGGTGGCCTCCTACGAAGCACTGCGGTTCCAGAAGCTGGATCTGTTCAGCGTCATGCTGCGGCAGATCGGCGCCCACATCCAGAAGCAGCAGCTGGCGGATGCGGTGGAGGTGCTGAAAGAAGGGGATGGCAACAGCAATGCCGTAGCCAGCTTTACCATCGGCACCAGTCCCATTTCCGGTGCCAAGGGCACCCTGGGCTATGACCAGCTGGTGGAATTCTGGGGTCAGTTCGATCCTTACACCATGAACACCATTCTCTGCTCCACCGGCACCATGACCAAACTGCTGAAAATTCCGGAACTTCAGAATCCCCTCACCGGCTTGAATTTCCAGGGCACCGGCAAGCTGACCACCCCTCTGGGCGCCCAGCTGTACCGCACCGGTGCCGTGGCGGATGATGTCATCATCGGTCTGGACAACCGCTATGCCCTGGAACTGGTTCGGGCCGGAGATGTGCTGGTGGAGTACGATAAGCTTATCGACCAGCAGCTGGAACGGGCAGCCATCACCTCCATTTCCGGCTTCGGCAAGATCTGCGACGGCGCCTGCTGCGTGCTGAACGTATGATGACGGAGGAAGTCTACACCCAGGCTCTGGCTTTGGCCGGAGAACTGGAAGAACCGGAACAGGCCCTTTTGAAACTGCTCTGTACCGCCGCCGTCACCATGCTGGAAAGCCGCCTCCGGGAGGATGCCGACCCGGAAAGCTGCCAGGAGGCCTTCGTCACCGCCGCCTGCCTGTATGCACTGGCAGGACTGAAGGACGCTGACAGCGGCTCCGGAATTGAGGAATTCAAAGCCGGTGACCTGACGGTGCGAAAGGGTGAACATTCCTCCGGGGCCAGCGACCGCCTGCGGCAGCAGGCAGATGCGCTGATCCGCCCCTGGCTGAGGGACAGCTTTGCCTTTCTGGGGGTATAACATGAAAAAAGCAGTGGAAACGGTCATGCAAAACTACGGCACAGACATGACCATCATCAGCGAACAGAAAGAAACAACCGCCCGGGGATTTTTCCGGGCGGTGAACTCCAAAAGCTGGCAGAGCATGGAAAGCGAAGCGACCCTTCTGGGAGAGATCACCCGGGGTCAGTATGTCTACATGGGGCCCATGGAGGTGACGGTGACAGAGGGAGATACCCTGGTGGTGGGCAACCGAAGTTACCTGTTTCGCCGGGTGGAACCCTACTATTATGGCAATCAGGCTATCTACCAATGGGGTCTGTGTGTGGAGAAGGGGGTCAATGATATTTGGTAAACTCCATCCTAGAGCTGGTACTGCGGCATTTGCAGGAGGACGGTTTCACCATCTGCGGGGCCTATCCCGGCCAGATGTTTCCCCAGATCAAAGAGCCGGTGGCAGCGGTGCATATTGAGCAGGTGGACCGGGCCAACATGACGGTGACCCTGGATATTTCCCTGCTCTACCCCGGCCGGTTGGGGGGCAGCGCCTGTGAACTGGAAGCCCTGCAGATCACGGAATCCCTCCGGGCCACCGGGGCGGTATGCGTTCAGAAAGGATGCACCTATGACGGTGCTTCCCAGCTGTATACGGTATCCATTCTGGCCACCTACACCGGTGTGACGGAAACTGCGGACTGCAAGATCTGGCCCGGATTTTACTGCTATGTAAACCAGCAGCGGTTGCCTTACATCCAGTCTTTCACCGCAGAGGAAACGGCGGACACCCAGCCGGTATACAGTCTGGATACGGTGGCTGCCCTGGCCTTTTCCACAGGGAAACGGCTGTGGCAGCTGGAAACCGTGGAGCAGATCCCTGCGGGGGAGCCGGAAGTTCCGGCTCCGGAAGGGGAATTTTCCCTGCGGCTCGAAACGGACCCCCTGACAGAAATCTTTACAGGCTGCCGTTGGTATTCCGTCCGGCGGCAGCGCAGCAAGGAAGGGCTGTACCGCATCTGCAAAGGCTACGCCCTGAACCGGGAGGTGACGGAACATGGCGACACTTAAATTCAAAGATTTCACCTGGCCCAACGATCCGGAAACCTATGCCGAATCCGCCGTCCGGGAGGCCCAGTATTCCACCCAGAGTGGAACCACAACTTACACCGGCATGAGTTCCCTGCTGCGGACCATCCGCGGCAGCGGTGCTTTCTTGGGGGCAACGGCCAGGGATACCATGAAGACGCTGGTGGATCTGGCCGAGCAAACCACACCGGGGAATCTCATCCATCCGGTCTGGGGCTCAAGATACTGCTATCTGACCAAACTGGAGCTGGAGCAGGATTGCCGGACGGATCTTGTCCGCTACAGTTTCGTCTTCACCGAGGCCCACGCTGACGGCACCATTCCCAAATGACCAACACATGCCCCGGCTTCCAAAAGGGAGCCGGGGCTGAACTTATTCATAACGGATGCCCATAGCCTGTTCGTAAGCTTCTCCAAACCCCTCATAATATCCCCGGTCGGTAAAGGCATAGGGGCTATCTTCCGCCCCCAGCACCATTTCCGGCAGGTTGATCAGCAGAAAGCAGAAGAAAAACATGGCAACCACCGCCATGACCCACTGCTTGACCGTTGGACGCTTTTTACCACTGAAAAACAGTTCTTTTGCCAAACCCATGACAATGGGAAGAAATCCGAACAAAGATGTCACCAATCCGGGAGAGTACAGGGTATTCATGCCATAATCTCCAAAGGTCTTCAAAGAGGTGATGCCGATGACGATGTGAATGACCACCTCAAAACCGGAGAAGAGCATCACCGCCACCCCGGCAGGCTTCCGGAATCCCCAGAATTTCAGCACGACACAGCCCAAGACCACGCCGCCAAAGTTTGTGATCATATCCGTCAGCCGGTTCATGGGGTAGCGGCTCAAGACAGCAGAACCGTGGTCGATGTTGTAAGAATAATGCAGTCCACCGGGAAATACCCATTCCTCCAGCACATGGGCCACCAGAACAATGACTGCAAGGGTGCAGAGAATGTTGATTTTATCCCAGGTTTTGCGGTTTTTGTAGATTTTAATACCCAGCACAATAGCAATCGATGCCATGACATACAGCCAGACGGACAGCCAGCCCTGCAAAATCGTTTCCATAGGTTACTTCTCCTTTTCCGGCAGAATGGGCAGATACAAATAACTGTCATATTCTCCGCCGGTATAAATTCTGTGTCTTCCCTGGTTGACATCTTTTGGCAAATGGGTCATGTCCACCCCTCCGGTCAGGCCGCCGTATACGCCGCCAATGGTGATCATTTCCGGCTTTTCCCCGGGCATGTAGGTAAAGCCCTCCTTCGGAACCTGCAAGGTTGCCATTTTGCTGTCAAAAGGTGCCGCCCACTGGGCGACTTTGTAGCCCTTTACCGTGATTTGCAGGTATTCCCCTTTCCGGAATTGCATGCCCATGGGCCAAATGGGAATGTCCAGAGGAACGATCTGGCCGGATTGCAATTTCTGCACCTGCCGGAAACTCTGGAAGGGATATTCCTCCCGGCTGCGCACGTCATCCAGCTCCCGCATGGATGCGCGGATGTAGCCCTTGGCGGCAACATGCTTCATGGGATTCAGGCCGATCCGTTTTCCAAAGCGGTTCCGTTTCTCCAGGGTGACTTCCAGATCCATATCATCATGGTCAAGGGCCTGCACCCAAAGCCGCAGTTTGATAAAGCCGCCTATTTCCGTATCTTCCGCCATGCGGTAGCGGTAGACCGCCTGCCCATTTTTGTCTTCGGAGTGATAAGTATCAAAAGATGGGGTGTCGGCCTTTGCTTCTGCCATGGTGTGGTCGGCGGCGTTGAGGTAGAGTTTGCGGTACTGGGTACGTTTTGGAGGATAGGTATCCTCCGGGCGGTCAAGGATGTCTTTTCCACCGGGATTCAGTACGCTCATGCGGACACGGGGCGTGGTTTCCCATCCGTTGTCCACGCCTTTCAGGTAGTGATCAAAGAAACGGCGTAAATCCTCGGTATGCCCTTCGTGATAATAGTCATCCCATTCGCCGGTGTTGTGGATGCGCAGCCACTTTTCCTCTGTGCCAAGGCGCATAAAGCCCTCAATAGAGCCGTTGGTATGAATGGGATTGGTGTAGCTGGCGGCAATGTAAGCCGGTGTTGTAATGGACTCCAGGTCAGCTGCCTTGTCCTCCCAGTAGGGATTCCATGTGGCATCGCGTTTCAGCATGGTCAGCACATCTTCCACACCGCCCTCCGGAGTAGAAGCAAAGGAGGCAGACAACAGCTCCACAAAGGAGGGCATCACCACGCCACCCCGGGTGCCCACTTCCCGGTAACAGTCCGTCAGTCCCTCCCAAGGCGCAATGGCGGCGAGGTGTTTGGGATGCTGTGCCGCCGTGAACCACTGGGAGATGGCAAGCCACGAGTTGCCGGATAGCCCAACCTTGCCGTTGCACCATTCCCTCTGACCGACCCAGTCCACAATATCCTTTCCATCTCTGCCGTAATCACTTCCGAAGAACAAAATTACGCCCTCGGATCGATAGGCACCACGAACATCGGGATTGACCACGGCGTACCCATGTTTGACCCAGTAGCAGGGATCCGGGCCTTCAAATTTTTGCAGGCCGGAAACCGCCTTTTTCGGGACCCCGGCCCGCATGGGAACATCATCCAGCCATTGTGTGCCGATCTCCTTTCCGTAAGGACTCAGCGCAACAAGAGCCGGACAATTGTCACCATCCACCGGGCGGAAAATGTCGACGTAGATGGTCACGCCATCCCGGAGAGGGATCGCTACATCCCGCTCCAAAAGAATGTCACATTCCAGCGGTTTTGCCCCCTTCATACGGATGCTGCCCTTTTTCAGAATGACAGTTTCCGGACGAAAGCCGATGTACCGTGCTTTGGGATCGTCCACCGATAAGCCGGGGCGAACGGGAACGGTCATGGGATTTCCGGTTTTGTCATACAGCGTTGTGTATCGTTTTTCTGGCATATACAAAACTCCTTGAATTTATTTTCCGATACCATTGTATCACAAGTAAAAATATGATACAATCGTATCCAAACAAGTGCTACAAAGGCCATAAAACTTGTAGCGAAACAAGGAGCAACTTTATGTATCACATCAGCCACGACAAACGCGCCGTACAATCTGCGGATTTGATCTATCACGGACTGCTGCAATGTTTGGCGCACAAACCCTTCGACCAGGTCACCGTCACCGATGTGCAGAAAGCCTCCGGTGTGGCCCGGACCACCATTTACCGTTGCTTTGACAATTTGTCAGATATTCTTTACTGGCGGTGTGACCTGTGTTTCCGGGAGGCGCTGCACTGTGTTGCGCCCACCGGTGCCCCGGAGGAATGGTCCCTGATGCTGGGGTATTTTACCTATTGGACGGAACACAGCGAAATTCTGAAACTGCTCATCGAGATAAACAGGCAGGATATCCTGTATGCCTGCCATATGCAAAACGCAAAGACTTTGGAGCAGGACTACGATCCCCTGCCGGGAATGGACGACGTCCGTGGCCGGTATTTCATGGCCATCCGCACCGGGGTAACCATCAGCGTGCTGAAAGTCTGGCTGGATACCGGCCGCAAAGAGACCCCCGAGGAATTGGTTGCCCTTGTGAAAGCTGCCTGTCCTGCCTGATCACAAAAGGAGCAGATGCCATAAAGGCATCTGCTCCTGAATTTTTATGCGTTCACGGCATCCACGAACTTGCAGAAGGCAGCCCGGCCTTCCTCGGTGCACTTGTATACACCGGCGTCTTCCAGAACTTCGGAGAATACCTTGCCGGTCTCCTGCATCAGGATGTCCATGGCATTCTCAGAAGTGAAGGTGTACTTGTCCTTCAGTTCTTCCACCCAGGGGGCGTGTTTGCTCAGCACCGCATCGGAAGCAATATCCGCTCCCTCTACAATGGCCTGGGCAAGAGCTGTCAGCTCGCCCTTCAGGCGGCTGGGGAGAACCGCCAAACCCATGACTTCGATAAGGCCGATGTTCTCTTTCTTGATGTGGTGCTTTTCCGCATGGGGGTGGAACACACCCAGCGGATGCTCTTCCGTCGTGATGTTGCACCGCAGCACCAGATCCAATTCGTACAGATCTCCCCGGCGGCGGGCAATGGGGGTGATGGTATTGTGAGGTTCGCCATCAAGGAAGGCAACAATGCCCACGGTTTCGTCGGAATAGCCCCGCCATGCAGTAAGGATCTGATCCGCCAGATCGGCGATGCGCTTCGGATCCCGGCCATTGAGGCGGATAACACTCATGGGCCACTTGACGATACCGGCGAAGATATCTTCATAACCCTTAAACTTCAGTTCCTTCTCGATACCGGCAGACTCCATGGCAAAGCGGTAATGGCCGCCCTGGAAATGCTCATGGCTCAGAATGGAGCCGCCTACGATGGGCAAATCGGCATTGGAGCCCACGAAGTAATGGGGGAATACCCGGACAAAGTCCAGCAGCTTTTCAAAGGCGGACTTGTCGATCTTCATGGGTACATGCTGAGAATTGAAAACGATGCAGTGCTCGTTATAGTACACATAGGGGCTGTATTGCAGGCACCAGTCCTGCCCGCAGACTTCAATGGGAACGATGCGGTGGTTGGCCCGGGCGGGATGGTTCATCCGGCCGGCGTAGCCCTCATTCTCCCGGCACAGCTGGCACTTGGGATAAGCGGACTGGGGGGCATTCTTGGCGGCGGCGATGGCCTTGGGATCCTTTTCCGGCTTGCTCAGGTTGATGGTGATATCCATCTCGCCGTAGGGGGAAGCATACTTCCAGCGCATATCCTTTTTGATGCGGTAGCGGCGGATATAGTCGGTATCACAGCTGAGCTGATAGTACCAGTCCGTAGCAGCCACAGGGGACTGATCGTACTTCTCCCGGAAGGTGCGGATCACTTCCCGGGGCATGGGGGTCAAAGCGCCCATGATCCGGGTGTCGAAAATGTCCCGGGAGGTGATGTCGTCAGCGCAGAGGCCTTTTTCCACGGCGTAGTTCAGAATTCCGGCGAGAATTTCTTCCAGGTCTTCACTCTGGGGTTCATCGGACAGCTCGTAATCGTCCTTGCGCAGCAGATCCAGCAGCCGGTTGGTCAGCACCTGATGATCCACCGGCTCCGCCAGGCCATGGTTCATGGCATAGGATACCAGAGAATCGATGTAAGTTTCAATTTTCATTTTCGTACACTCCATTTTCCTTACTCAGCGATCTTTTCTCCATCCCATTGGGGATGTTACTTTCTTGTCGCTGAACAAGAAAGTAACCAAAGAAGTCAGCCAAAGGGGCGTTGGGTTGTGCGCTCCCGCGCACAAATACACCCCCTTTGGATTCCCCCGTCACGCACTTGGGGCGCATTGGCAGAAATTTTGCATTCTGCATTTTGCACTTTGATGCCGGTCAGAACAGCAGGGCAGTTATGCACCCTACAGTCACGCCTGCATTTCCACGCCGCCTTCGGGGCGGATGGACAGTACGTGGCAGGCGCCTTCTCCCAGAGCGGCATCAATGCCCGCCCGGAAGGAATCCAGCAGTTCAAAGGGCACGAAGGCCTGGACGGTACCGGCGAAGCCGCCGCCATGGACACGGTAAGCACCCTTGCCCTGCAGGTAATGTTCGCACAGACCCAGGGCCACAGCCATGGCCTGCTGGTCCACATAACCGGCGGGGATGACGTTTTGCAGGTACATCCAGCTGGAGAAGCCGGATTCTTTGGTCAGCCGCAGGAAACCCTCAAAATCGCCCCGCTCCAGACAGGCCACCTGCTGGGGCACCCGGCGGTTTTCGTTGTATTCATGGATAGCCCGCATAATGGCACGGTCGGGGAGGGTCTTCCGTAGTTCGGGGATAGCGGCGTAGAATTCTTCCTCGGGGATCTCGGTGGTGACTTCCTTGCCGAAGTAACGGCACAGGGCCTTCAGTTCCAGGGTCACAGCGGCGTATTCGTCCGTCAAATCGGCATGGTCTGCCCGGCTGTCGATGATGCACAGGGCATGGCCGGTGGTGGAGAAATCAAAATTCACAGGGCGGATATCCGGGTGATCCTTGTCGGCAAAATCAATGGTCACCAGACCACCCACGGCGGAAGCAGTCTGATCCATCAGGCCGCAGGGCTTGCCGAAGAACACATTTTCCGCATACTGGCCGATCTGGGCGATCTCCGGCTGGGAAACCTTGCCTTCAAAGAACAGGCAGTTGAGGATGGTGCCGATGAGTACTTCATAGGCGGCAGAGGAGCTCAGGCCGGAACCGGGCAGCACCGTGGACTCGCAGTAAGCGTCAAAGCCCTCTACCTTGCAGCCCAACTGGGCAAACCGGGCAGCGACACCACGAACCAGTGCCGGGGTGGAATTGATCTCGCTTTCCACCGGCTCCAGGCAGTTCAGGTCCACTTCGCACAGGGAGTAGCCCTTGGACTGGATGCGGATGACCTTAGTGCCGTTGACCTTCACAGCGGCCACGGTATCCAGGTTCACGGCACCGGCCAGGACCCGGCCCCGCTGGTGGTCGGTGTGGTTGCCGCTGATCTCCGTGCGGCCGGGAGCGGAGAAGTAACGCTGGGGAGCTGTGCCAAATACTGACGCAAAACCTGCATCCAAAGCTTCCTTCACGGAAGCATTCAAAACCAACTGGGAATGAGCCATAGTAGGACCTCCTGTATGATCTGTGTTGCGTATATTTTCCATTTTTATCATAGCACACTCCTGCCGGATTTACAAATAAAATCCGCAATTCTTTTTTTGCGAATCCATAGAAGTGTGCCATTCTGTAAGTCGGATAAAAAACAACGAGCTGAAAATACAACCGGGTCGGCGGAGACATACCTCCGCCCTGCGAAATCATTTCAACGTCTGATTCGCATTGACAATTCCCCGAAAGCGGTTATAATAAATAATGAATCTGAAAAGGGAGGAACAAAGTATGTACCCTCTGGTATTTCAAACGGATTTCGGTCTGGTGGACGGTGCGGTGAGTGCCATGTATGGTGTGGCCTACTGCGTCAACCCTGAGCTGAAGATCCATGACCTGACCCATGACATTACGCCTTACAACGTCTGGGAAGCCAGCTACCGGCTGATCCAGACCATTCACTATTGGCCGGAAAGCACGGTGTTCGTCTCCGTGGTGGATCCCGGCGTGGGTTCTGACCGGAAGAGCGTGGTGGTCAAGACCAATTCCGGCCGCTACATCGTCACCCCGGACAACGGCACGTTGACCCATGTGCTGCGGCTGGAAGGCATCGCCGCCGCCCGGCAGATCGACGAAAGTGTGAATCGTCTGCCCCGTTCCGGCGAGAGCTATACCTTCCACGGCCGGGACGTTTACGCCTACACTGGTGCAAGACTGGCCTCCGGGATCATCGACTTTGAAGGCGTTGGCCCGGAGATCCCTGTGGAGGAACTGGCGAGCCTGCCCATTGTGGAGCCTGTCCGGGATGGCAACGCTGTTTGCGGCACCATCGACGTGCTGGACGTGCGCTTCGGCAGCCTGTGGACCAACATTCCCCGGACCCTGTTTTTGGAGACCGGCATCCGCTATGGCGACCGGGTGAGCATCACCATCGAAAACGACACCCGTTGCGTCTACCGCAACATCATCCTCTACGCCAAGAGCTTTGCGGATGTGTTTGTGGGCGAGGCACTGGCTTATGTCAACAGTCTGGACTGTGTGGCCGTGGCCATCAATCAGGGCAGCTTTGCCCGGGCCTACAACATTGGCACCGGCAATTCCTGGCGCATCCGCATTGAGCCCTTCAAGGGGTTCTGATCGAAATGCCAATCAAGAGTTGCGCTCTTTCCCAAGTGCCTTACTTTCCCATCCCGCCGGGGATGTTACTTTCTTGTCACTGAACAAGAAAGTAACCAAAGAAGTCAGCCAAAGGGGCGTTGGGTTCCGTGCTCCCGCACGGAAATACACCCCCTTTGGATTCCCCCGTCACGCACTTGGCGAGTATATTGCACACTTAAGTGCCTTCCCAAAGATCGACGCATAATTCGCCACTGTCAACGCTTGATTTACATTACGAATTTTGTAATTCCGGCATTTGCCTGAATCAATATTATGGAGGTAGAATCATGAAAAAGTTTTCCGTGAAAACCATCGTCGCCATCGGCATCGGTGCAGCTCTGTTCTTTGTTCTGGGCCGCTTCGTTGCCATTCCCAGCCCTGTGCCCAACACCAGCATTTCCGTTCAGTATGGCCTGCTGGCTTTCCTGTCCGTCGTCTACGGTCCCGCCGCCGGTGCTCTGGTGGGCTTTGTGGGTCACGCCCTCATCGACTTCAGCTACGGCTGGGGTGTGTGGTGGAGCTGGGTCATCGCTTCCGCCGTCTTCGGCCTGCTGGTTGGCTTTGCTGCCAAAATGCTTAAAATGGACGAAGCAGACATGGGCAAGAAGGGCCTTGTGAAGTTCAACATCGCTCAGGTGGTCAGCCATGTGATCTGCTGGGGTGCTGTGGCCCCCGTGCTGGACATCCTGATCTACAACGAGCCTCTGGAAAAGCTGTTCGCCCAGGGTCTGGTGGCCGGTATCTCCAACGCCGTCACCACTGCCATTGTCGGTTCTCTGCTGTGCGTGGCTTACGCCGCCACCAAGACCAAGGCCGGCAGCCTGACCAAGGAGTAATCTGCATTGTTCTTTTGAAGGCAGGCCCCCGGCCTGCCTTCGTCCGTAGGAGGACTACCCATTGGATAAAGACGTTATCATTTCTTTTGAAGACTTCGGTTTTCAGTATACCGCTCAGGCGGAACCTACCCTCTATAATATCGATCTGAAGGTGCGCAAGGGGGAGAAACTGCTCATCGCCGGTCCTTCCGGCTGCGGCAAATCCACCCTGGCCCACTGCATCAACGGTCTGGTGCCCAATTCTTACCCCGGCAAGACCACCGGCAAGCTGACCATCGGCGGCAAAAATGCCCTGGAAATGGGTCTGTTTGACCTGTCCAAAATCGTGGGCACGGTGTTGCAGGACTCCGACGGCCAGTTCATCGGCCTGACCGTGGCGGAGGACATTGCCTTCGCTCTGGAAAATGACGGCATCCCCCGGGGCGAAATGCACGATCAGGTAGAAAAAATCGCCGAACTGGTGGATGTGAAAGCTGTCCTTCACCATGCCCCCCACGAGATCTCCGGCGGCCAGAAGCAGCGTGTAGGCTTAGGGGGCGTTATGGTGGGGCAGGTGGACGTGCTGCTGTTTGACGAACCCCTGGCCAATCTGGACCCCACCACCGGCAAGCAGGCCATCGTTCTCATTGACGAAATTCAGAAACGTACCGGCTGCGCCGTCATCATCATCGAGCACCGGGTGGAAGATGCCCTGTATCGCAGTGTGGACCGCATCGTAGTCATGGGAGACGGCCGGATCCAATATGACGGCGACCCGGACACTCTGCTGTCGCTGGATCTGTTGCAGGAAAAGGGCATCCGGGAACCTTTGTATGTCACCGCCCTGAAATACGCCGGGGTCACCATTACCCCGGATATGCGCCCGTCTTTCCTGCCGGAGCTGAAGCTCTCGGAAGATCAGAAAGCGCAGGTGCGCCACTGGTTCGCTCGGCAGCCGAAAACAGAAGAAACGCCCCAGCAGAATGTACTGTTGCAGGCGGAAAATATCGATTTTACCTATGACGGCGGTCACCACGCCCTCCGGGGCATCAGTGCCACCGTCCACAAGGGAGAAATGCTCAGCATCGTGGGCACCAACGGTGCCGGTAAATCCACCTTCTCCAAGGTCATCTGCGGGTTTGAAAAGCCCCAGAAGGGAACGCTGACCCTGAATGGCACCGACCTTGCCACCCTTTCCATCAAGGAGCGGGCGGATCACATTGGCTACGTCATGCAAAACCCAAACCAGATGATCTCCAAAACCCAGATCTTTGACGAAGTGGCCTTGGGTCTGCGGAACCGTGGGGTGGCGGAAGAGGAAATTCGCCCCCGGGTGGAAGAAACCCTGAAGATCTGCGGATTGTATCCCTTCCGGAACTGGCCCGTCTCCGCCCTGAGCTACGGCCAGAAAAAGCGGGTGACCATCGCCTCCATTCTGGTGTTGCAGCCGGAGATGATCCTGCTGGACGAGCCCACCGCCGGACAGGACTTGAAGCACTACACCGAGATCATGGACTTCCTGAAAGAGCTGAATCGGCAGGGTGTCACCGTGGTGCTCATCACCCACGACATGCACCTGATGCTGGAATACACCCCCCGGGCCATCGTCTTCCACGCCGGGCAGGTCATTGCGGATAAATCCGCAGCGGAAGTGCTGAATGATCCCGCCATCGTGGAAAAAGCCCATTTAAAAGAAACATCTTTGTATCATCTGTCCGCCATATGCGGAATTGAAAATGCCGAAGAATTCACCCGGCGGTTCATCGCCCGGGATCAGGAGGTGCGGTTATGATTAACCTCTTTAACTACATCGACCGCCCTTCTCCCATTCACCGGCTTACAGGTGCCTGCAAACTGGTGTGTCTCATTGCCTGGAGCCTGGCGGCCATGACCAGCTTCTATACCCCGCTGCTCATTGCCATGACCATCGTCTCATTCCTGCTGTTCCGGATGGCAAAGCTGCGGATCAAGGACATTTCCTTTATGCTCAGCGTGATGTTCATTTACATCATCATGAACAACATCCTGATTTTCCTGTTCAGCCCCACCCACGGCACCAGCATTTACGGCACCAAAACCGTGCTGTGCCATCTCTTTGGCCGCTATGATGTGACGGCGGAGCAGCTGTTCTACCACCTGAATGTGATTTTGAAGAACGCCTGCACCATTCCCATTGTGCTGTTGTTCGTGTGCACCACCAACCCTTCGGAGTTTGCCGCATCCCTGAGCCGCATCGGTGTCAGCTATCGCATCAGCTACGCCGTGGCACTGGCACTGCGCTACATCCCCGACATCCAGCGGGAATACCGGGATATCTCCCTGGCTCAGCAGGCCCGGGGTACGGAAATGAGCAAGAAGGCTTCCCTGGTAAACCGGCTGAAAGCCGCCAGTTCCATCCTGATCCCCCTGATTTTGTCCTCCCTGGAGCGCATTGAGACCATTTCCAATGCCATGGAGCTTCGCGGTTTCGGCAAAGGAAAGAAGCGCACCTGGTACTCCGGCCGGGATTTCTCCGTCGGGGACATCACCGCCATGGTCGCCTGCATCGTGCTGATGGCCGCATCTTTGCTCATTACGTATTTCAATGGCGGACGGTATTTTAATCCGTTTGTGCATTGAGCGCACCTCGTAGGGCGGGGTCATGACCCCGCCGATAAGCTTGCGTTGACTGAGCAGCGAATGGAATCCTATAAGATACCTTTTTATTATCAGCAACAATGCGCCATTGCGCTCGGTGCGCTTTGCGTAAGTGCATCCTATAGGCGGGATATTTTCCGCACAACAAACCAATCCAAAACCTGTAGTGGGTCGGCGGGGGCATGCCCCCGCCCTACGAACAGATTGGAGCAATTTCAATTTGTAATTTTTCACCCCCCGGAGGCCAACATGCTCTCTTTTTACACCCTTTCCTGCCGGAGTTTTCAGGCAGCACTCAAAATCGGCAATTATTTTATGGGCTACCGGATGCCCACCTATCTGGAAGGGCCGGGAAAAGTCCGGCAATTGGGATCTTTCCTCCGGGGAAAAAAACTCAATGATGTGCTGGTGGTCACCGGTTCCGGCATGGTACGCCGGGGGCAGGTGCAGCCTTTGCTGGATGGCTTTGCCGAAAACGGCATCCGCTACGCGCTGGTGGCCTACGATACCTCCGACCCTACCTCTGACGATGTGGAGCGGGGCTTTCAGGTCTATCGGGAAAATGCCTGCAAGAGCATCGTGGCTCTGGGTGGTGGCAGCCGCATCGACTGCGCCAAGGCCATTGCCGCCAAGGCGGTGCATCCGAAAAAGTCCGTTGCCCAATTGCAGGGACTGCTGAAAGTTCATCGCCCCATTCCGCCCTTTATCGCCATCCCCACCACAGCGGGAGCCGGGTCGGAAACTACGGTAGCCGCCGTCATCACCGACTCTGCCACCCACCGGAAGGCAGCCATCAACGATCCCTTCCTGATCCCCAAATATGCGGTACTGGATCCGGAACTCACCGTTGACCTGCCCCCCTTCACCACCGCCACCACAGGCATGGACGCCCTGGCCCACGCCGTGGAAAGTTACACCAACGGCACTTACAACACCAAACTGGAAAATCGTCTTGCCAAAGAAGCGGTGAAGCTGATTTTTGACAATCTCCCCACCGCCTTTGCTGACGGAAAAAATCTGGAAGCCCGGCAAAACATGCAGACCGCTGCATTCTACGCCGGCCGCTCCTTCACCCGGGGCTGTGTGGGCTATGTCCATGCCATTGGTCACACCATCGGCAGCCTTTACGGCGTGCCCCACGGCCTTGCCATGGCGGTGCTGCTGCCGAAAGTCATGGAACAGTTCGGCCCCGCCGCCCAGAAGCGCCTGGCCGAATTGGCAGAGGTCTGCGGTCTGGATGACAGCACCGACGGAGAAAAAGCGGCAGCCTTCTTAACCTGGATTCGCAATACAAACGCATCCATGGGTATCCCCGACTGTTTCCCTCAAATTCAGGACAAGGACATCCCCCAGATGATCGCCTGGGCCAAAAAGGAAGCCAATCCCCTCTACCCCGTCCCGGTGATCTGGCAGGATGCCGATTTCAAAACCTGCATTGATTCCATACGGTAAAAAAAACACACTGCCAGCAGGCAGTGTGGTTTCTATTTGTGTGATATGTCGATTCTACCGTTGCCTATAACTATCCACTATCCACTTTTCAACTATCAACTAAAAAAGCGAGCATGGCAAACCGGGTTTGCCATGCTTGCTTTTTCATTACAGATTGTACCAGCGGATCTCATTGGCTTCCAGGTGGAGGTCAAAGGAATCCTTGTCGGTGTAGACGGTGGTATCCTGAGGAACATAGGTGTTATTGACCACGCAGTACTTGCCGTTGGCAACGAAGGCGTGAACTTCCACGTTGTAGTTGGTGGAGAACCACTTGTTCAGGATCTCCTCGCCATGGGCAGCCCACAGGATGGCACGGTACAGCACACGGCTGTTCTCGAAGGAGTAGGGCAGGCCGGAGATGTAGACGCTGCGGCCATCGCCGTAGGCGTTGACAGCCATCTGCACTTCCTTGTCCTTCTGCACCAGAATTTCGGTGCCTTCCAGGGCGTAAATGTTCTTCTTGCCCTCGCCGAAGTTTACTTCGTTCTGAACGTCGGCCAGAATGAAGTGATCCTTGTGCTCGTCCCAGTTGTACTTATCGTAGTTCAGGGTGAAGCCGGTCTCCTTTTCCACGCCCAGCAGGGATGCCATCTGGAAGTAGCGACCCTGATACTGGTGGCCGGAGGGCTCGCCAACGCCGATGAAGCCGCCGCCATTGTGGACGAACTTCCGGACTGCAGAGGAAATGGTGGGATCTTCCCACTCGGCACCACCGGTATGAGCGGTATCGCCGTCACCAACGTTGATGACCACGTCGATGGAATCCAGCAGGTTGGGATTTTCACGGATATCGTCGAAGGAAATGAACTTCACATCGAAGGGCGCACCGGACAGAGCCTCGATGATGCCGGCGTAGGAGTAGTTCTGCTTCTGGTACAGCGCATGGTGCACCATGTGGCAGCCCCAGGCACGCATTTTGCCCCAGCTGTTCAGCACAG
>CAYXUI010000019.1:0-27568 GCA_964468195.1 uncultured Oscillospiraceae bacterium
GGCCATGTGCACCCGGATCTGGTGGGTGCGGCCGGTTTCCAGCTTGCAGCGGATGTGGGTATAGCCCCGGTAGCGAGCCACCACTTCCCAGTGGGTCACCGCCCGCTTGCTGTTGCGCTCGGTGACGCACATCTTTTTCCGGTCGCTGGGATGGCGGCCAATGGGGGCATCCACGGTGCCGGAATCCTCCCGGAAAGAGCCGCAGACGATGGCTTCGTAAGTCCGGGACATGGAGTGATCCTTCAGCTGGCTGGCCAGCATGGTATGTGCCAGATCGTTTTTCGCCACGGCCAGCAATCCGGAGGTGTCCTTGTCAATGCGATGGACGATGCCGGGGCGCAGTTCCCCGTTGATGCCGGACAGGTCGTCGCCCATGGCGTAGAGCAGACCGTTGACCAGGGTATCGTCCTGATGTCCCGCAGCGGGGTGGACAACCAGCCCCTTGGGCTTGTTGATCACCAGCAGGTCCTCATCTTCATAGACGATATCCAGGGGCATCTGGGTGGGGGCAATGTCCACAGGTTTGGCTTCGGGAAGGCAATAATCGATGGCATCCCCGGGATTCAGTTTTTCGTTCTTTTTGGCTTTCTTGCCGTTGCGCAGGACCAGCCCTTCCACAATGAGCTTCTGGGCGGCGCTGCGGCTTAAATTCTCCCCCTGGCGGGCCAGAAAGGCATCCAGCCGCTCGCCGGGGATATCTGCATACAGGGTCATGGGTCACCTCATTTTTTCTTTGTATCGTTCCAGAAATCCTTGTTGAAGAAAAACAGGTGCACCATCAGCAGCACGCAGCCGCAGGTGATGAAGCAGTCTGCCACGTTGAATACGGGAAAATCCATAAAGGTGGTGGCGATCATATCCACCACATAGCCCATGCGCACCCGGTCGATCATATTGCCCAGGCCACCGCCGTAAATGGCAGCGATGCACCACCGCTCGAAGGTGGTAAAGTGCATGGAATCGTGCTTGTATTCATAGAGCATGATGATGGTAAAGATCAGGAAGATCAGGGCAAACAACCACTGTTGTCCTTCGAAGGAGGAAAAGGCAGCTCCGGTATTCTGGACGTACTGAAATTCCAGCAGCCCCGGCAGGAAGGAAACGGCTTCCCCCAAAGGGATATTGGCTACGGTGAGACATTTACACACCTGATCCGCTGCCACGATAGCGGCCACGAACAGGGAAAAAGGCAGTATTGTCATGGGAAAACCTCCGATTTTGTTCCCAAATAGGATACCACACCCCCATCGGAAAGTCAACGGCAAGGCGGCCAGTGGCCGCTGACAATTGCGAGAGGGAAAGACCGGTGGTAGTCGTTACGCCATTGGGCCCACCCGGTTCGGCACAGGGTGAAATCTTGGTTGCATATATCCCACCCCGGCGCAAAACAAAAAACCGCCCCGGTAATTTCCGGAGCGGAGGGAATTATGCCAAAAAGCGCTGCAAATCGGATTTCAGACTGTTCATGTCCTCTTCGGAACATTCGCAGACCACCCGCAGCGGCTGGGTAAAGTCCAAGCAGAACAGTTCCATGAAACTGTCGGAATTGATTTTGTTGCGGTCGTCCCGCACCACCACGGGATAGCCACGGGTGGCGGCGATGTCCACAAATTCTTCCACATCCCGCACACTTTTGAGTCGAATCGAAAATTCCCGCATAAATTGCCCCCCTGTTGCTGTACAAAGTTGATTTTTTCGTGTATAATGGGGAGCAGCGATATCAAAATCGACCCATTGCGCCACAAAAAGGTTAGTGCTGATTATTATAGCATTTTTTTGTGAAAAAGCAACTGGGCATTTGGACGATTAAAACAAAAAATCATTTTCTTTCTTGGTGGATTTGACAAATGAAGTTTGCATTTTATACCCTTGGTTGCAAAACCAATCAATATGAGACCCAGGCTATGGAGCGCCTTTTGTCGGACATGGGCCATGAGATCGGATCTTTCCGTGATCCCTGTGACGGCTATGTGATCAACACCTGTTCCGTCACCGCTGTGGCAGATAAAAAGAACCGGGCCATCATCCGCCGGTGCCGCCGGGACAACCCTCAAGCCGTTATTGGTGTCTGCGGCTGCTATTCCCAGCACGATTCCGACGCGGTCCGGGCTTTGGGGGCGGATGTCATCGGCGGCAGTGGCCAGCGGCAGGAATTTGTGGATATGCTGCTGAAAGCCCTGGAAGAAAAAGCCCATCAGGAGCAGGTGGATATTGCCCTGCGCCGGCGGGAATTTGAAATCCTCCCCGCCGGTGGACTGGAAGAGCGGACCCGGGCCATGCTGAAAGTGCAGGACGGTTGTGTGAATTTCTGCACCTACTGCATCATCCCCTACACCCGGGGACCCATCCGCAGTGCGCCGCTGGAAGTTGCTGTGGCACAGGCCAGAGAGCTGGCGGCCCGGGGATACAAAGAGATCGTCATCACCGGCATCGAAATCGCCTCCTGGGGCTTTGATCTGCCGGGAAAGCCGGAGGTCACCGGCCTGATTGAAGCCATCTGTCAGGCGGTGCCGGAGCTTCGGGTGCGGCTGGGTTCTCTGGAGCCCCGGATCGTCACGGAAGATTTCTGCCGCCGACTGAAAGCATATCCCAACCTCTGCCCTCAGTTCCACCTGTCCATGCAGAGCGGCTGCGACACGGTGTTGCAGCGGATGAAGCGGAAGTACGATACCGCCCGGTATTATGAAAGTGTCCGCCTGCTGAAAGAATTCTTCCCCGGCTGTGCCGTCACCACGGACATGATCGTAGCCTTCCCCGGAGAAACGGAAGAAGAGTTCCAGCAGAGCCTTTCGTTCATCCGCAAGTGCGGCTTTGCGGATATGCACATCTTCCCCTACTCCCGCCGTCCGGGGACCCCGGCAGACAAGATGCCCGGCCAGCTGGGCAATGCCGTGAAAGAACAGCGCAGCCAGACAGCCATTGCTGTGGCAGAGGAAATGAGCAAAGCCTACCGGGAAAACCTCATTGGTCAAAAGGTGGATGTGTTGTTTGAAGAAAAAGACGGTGACTGGTTCACCGGTCACGCCCCCAACTATGTCAAGGTCTATTATCCCGGGGAAAACCTCCACAACGAAGTGAAAACCGTCACCGTGACGGAAGTGTACAAAGACGGCGTGGTAGCAATTGACAGTTGACAGTGTAAATCAAGCATCAAGCGTAGAATAGACTTAAAACTCTGTCATCCCGACTATAGTGTCAGCGATTCTTAATGACCATGATTGCCGGTGGCAATCATACCTAAAATGCGCAAGCGCATGGAGGGATCTTGGCACCGATTTCA
The DNA here is from genome assembly GCA_964468195.1 of uncultured Oscillospiraceae bacterium. Taxonomy (GTDB): domain Bacteria; phylum Bacillota; class Clostridia; order Oscillospirales; family Oscillospiraceae; genus Faecousia. The sequence continues at coordinate 3,281 of CAYXUI010000019.1, forward strand.
CTGCAAATGTCCCGTAAGTGCGCAGATCCTTCGACTCGCTGTCGCAACTACTAACTCCTCACGCCTAACTTCTAACTGAACAATAGAGAGGAAATTTATGTTATTTTCCAGTAATATCTTTTTATTCGCATTTCTCCCGGTGACATTGCTGGGCTACTATATCCTGAAGCCCAGTGTGCCCCTGAAAAATGCCTTCCTGCTGGCAGTGAGCCTGGCGTTTTACGCCTGGGGCGAGCCGGTATATGTATATTTGATGCTTTTTTCCATCGCTGTGAATTACCTTGCTGGTCTGGCGGTAGACAGGGCGAACCGTGCGGCCTGGAAGAAATTCTGGTTGCTGGCTTCCGTGGTTTTCAATCTTGGGGTGCTGTTCTGGTTTAAGTACCTGAACTTCACGGTGGAAAACATCAATGCCCTGCTGGGCACTTCCCTTTCCGTTTCTGCCCCTTCCCTGCCCATCGGCATTTCTTTCTTCACTTTCCAGGCCATGAGCTATGTCGTCGATGTGTACCGGGGCTCCACGGAGGTGCAGAAGAACCCCCTGTATTTGGCCCTGTACATCTCCTTTTTCCCGCAGCTCATTGCCGGACCCATTGTCCGCTACAGCACCATCGCTCATCAGATCCGCTTCCGGAAGGAAACGGTGGAAGATTTCCGCGACGGTGTGACCCGGTTCATTCAGGGTTTTGCCAAGAAGGTGCTGCTGTCCAATGTGCTGTCCCTGACGGCAGAGGAGGCCTTTTTGCAGGCTGCCGGTGGGGAAATGACGGTTTTGATGGCCTGGATGGGTGCGTTTGCCTACACGTTACAGGTTTATTTTGACTTCTCCGGATATTCCGATATGGCCATCGGATTGGGCAAGATGTTCGGCTTCCGGTTTGAAGAGAACTTCCGGTATCCCTATCTTTCCGGCTCTGTTTCCGAGTTCTGGCGGCGGTGGCATATCTCTCTTGGCCAGTGGTTCCGGGATTATGTCTACTTCCCGCTGGGAGGCTCCCGGGTCAGCCGCGGGAAACTGCTGCGCAATCTGATTTTGGTGTGGCTGCTCACCGGCATTTGGCACGGTGCTTCCTGGAATTATGTTTTCTGGGGCGGCATGTATGGTGTGATCATTGCCTTTGAAAAATTCAGCGGTGTCCCGGAGCTGCTTTCCTCCACCGGAAAAGAGATCTATCGGATCTTTACCGGGCTGGTGGTGCTGGGCAGCTTTGTGATTTTCGGCGGTGCAGATCTTTCGGCTTCCTTCTATCAGTTGGGGGCTATGATTGGCATTGGCAGTGAAGGGCTTTGCAGTGCCAACGCCCTGTTCCTGCTGGGGGAATACTGGCCGTTTTATCTGGCGGGTATTTTCTTTGCAACGCCTTTGTGGCGGCGGGCCGTGGATCGCCTGCCCCGGAATGTGGCGTTTGACATTGCCCAGGCAGTGGTGTGTACGCTGTTGCTGCTTCTGGGGGTATCCTATCTGGCCATGGGCGCCCACAATCCTTTTATCTACTTTAATTTCTGAGGCTATCTATGAAAAAATTGTTTACCACCAAAAATCTTACGGCCCTGTGCTTTCTGCTGCTGTTGCTGGTGATGATGGTGCTGGGGAGCCGGACACTGTACTACGGCGCTTACCAGCTGCTTGCCACCTGGCGGGAAAGTCATGTGCTGGATATTTCCGGACTGGAATACCTGTACAATGACGGGCTTCCTTACAAAGAATACCTTTTGGATCTCAACGGCGGCTTCCAGCGGCTGCTGGGGATGCGCTGTGTCAATGAGCGGTATCGGCTGGATAACGGTCAGCTGACCTATATCATCCCGGAAACCGATATTACCGGCATCGCGGACAATACGGTGTCCTTCTCTCAGGCGCTGGAAGAACTGGGGGTTCCCTTTGTCTATATCAATACCCCCTTCAAGATCGATCCGGAGGACAAGCAGCTTCCCGATGGCGTGGAGGACTATTCCAACGAAAATGCCGATGCCTTCCTGTCCATTCTGGCAGAAAATGACGTGCCGTATCTGGATCTGCGGGTTTTGGAAAAGGAACAGGGCCTTGACCACTATGCCATGTACTACTCCACGGATCATCACTGGAGGGCGGAAATGGGCTTCTGGGCCTATCAGCAGATCACGGACTATCTTGCGCAGCGGGACGAAAGTTTTGCGGTTGACCCGGCGCTGACGGATCCGGACAGCTATGACTACACCGTATATCCGGAAGTGTTCCTGGGCAGTGCCGGCCGCCGGGTGGGAAGACTCTATGCCGGCCTGGACGATCTGACCCTGATCACGCCAAAATTTGAAACCAGTTTCCAATTTGCTTCACCGGATGCCCAGCTGGAACGGGAAGGCAGGTTTGAAGATACGCTGATCTTCCCGGAAATGCTCACAGAGGGCAGTGATTATGAGCGATCCGCTTATTCGGTGTACTGCGGCGGAGAGTATGGTACCCTCACCATTACCAACCGCTCCCGGCAGGAAGCGGTGGAGGTTCAGAGTGAGCCGAAGCGGCTGCTGATTTTGAAGGATTCCAACAGCTGTGTGGTGGCGCCCTTCCTGGCGCTGAGTTATGATGAGATCTGTATGCTGGATCTGCGGCTCATCGTTACGGATATACCGGATTTCGTGCAGGAATACCAGCCGGATCTTGTGATGGTCCTGTACAATCCCGGCGCGCTGGAAGATAACAACCGGATGATGTTCGATTTCCAACCCGGCGAAGAATAAGGAGACTACCATGAAAACACTGATGCATATTTGCTGCGCACCCTGCGCCAATCAGCCTATTGACATTCTCCGCACCGACGGCATTGAAGTCACCGGTTTCTGGTTCAACCCCAATATCCACCCGGTGACGGAATACCGGGCCCGGCGGAACTGTCTGGAAGAATATGCCAAAGAAATCGAATTGCCTCTGCTGATGAAAAATGACTATGCCCTGCGGCCCTTCGTCCGGGCGGTGGCAGAGGACATTGCCCACCGCTGTGGAAAATGCTACGAAATTCGTCTGTTTGAGACTGCACGGCAGGCGGCAGAAGGAGGTTTCGACAGCTTTACCTCCAGCCTGTTTATCAGCCCCTACCAGAATCACGAGCTCATGCGGGAGACGGCAGAGCGGGCGGCAGCGGAGTACGGCGTGCATTTCCTGTACCGGGACTTCCGGCCCTATTTTAAAGACGGCCAGAATTTCGCCCGGGAGCATGGGTTCTACATGCAAAAATACTGCGGCTGCATCTTCTCAGAAGAAGAGCGGTATATCAAAGCGAAGAAGCTGATTCCATAAAGAGCCTTCCCCTTTGGGGAAGGTGGCACGGCGCAAGCCGTGACGGAAGAGGCCTCTCCCGCCTCCGCTTGCGCTCCGGCACCATCACTTTTTAGTGAGCAATCGCCACTGGCGATTGTTTATTTGAAAGCTTCGCTGGCCCGAAGGGGAGGGCATTGCGGCCAATGGCCGCCCCCCCCCTACGGTGGAAAATTTTGCACTTTGCATTTTGCATTCAGCATTCCCAACCAACTATCCACTATCAACTGTCCACTGTCAACTACAATTGGAGGTATTATGTCTGATTTTGAATTTTCTGTGCCCTGTCTGTTTGGGTTGGAGGGCATTGCCGGTGAGGAATTGCGCCGGCTGAACATCGAGAACGTCCGGGTGGAAAACGGCCGGGTGCTGTTTTCCGGCGACGAGAGTGCCATGGCCAAGGCCAATATCTGCCTGCGTACCGGCGAGCGGGTGCTGCTGACCATCGCCGATTTTAAGGCCACCACCTTTGAGCAGCTGTTCCAGGGGGTCTACAACGCCAATCTGGAGGATTACATCCCCAAAGACGGCGTGTTCCCGGTGAAGGGTCACTGCCTGAATTCCCAGCTCATGAGCGTTCCCGACTGTCAGGCCATCATCAAGAAGGCGGCATCCAAACGTCTGGGAGAAAAGTACGGCGTGAGCTGGCTGCCGGAGACCGGGGCTAAGTATCAGCTGCAATTTTCCATTATGAATGACCGGGTCCAGCTGTATCTGGATACTTCCGGGCCGGGCCTGCACAAGCGTGGCTACCGGGCCAATGCCAACGAAGCCCCCCTCCGGGAGACCCTGGCGGCGGCCATGGTGACATTGACCCACTACCGGGGCCGGGATTTCATCTGGGATCCCTTCTGCGGCAGCGGCACCATTGCCATTGAAGCGGCCCTCATCGCCCGGAACAAGGCTCCCGGTATGTACCGCCGGTTTGCCGGGGAAGCCTTCGCTTGGTGTGACCCCAAGGTCTGGGGTGATGTCCGGGCGGAAGCCAAGGACAAGGAATTCAACGGCAAGTACCGCATCTTAGGCTCCGACAACGATCCCAAGTGCATCTCTTTGTCCATCGCCAACGCCCGGAAGGCCGGCGTGGCGGACTGTATTTCTTTCCGGGACGGGGATGCCACCAAGATGGATCTGCCCGCTCAGGAAGGCGTTATCATCTGCAATCCTCCCTACGGCCAGCGGATGATGGAGCAGCAGAGCGCCCAGCGGCTCTATGCCACCCTGGGTCGTCACCTGAAGTATGCCGATGGCTGGAAGAAGTACATCATCACCTCCGAGCCGGAGTTCGAGCACTATTTCGGCAAACGCGCCGACAAAAAGCGCAAGCTCTATAACGGCATGATCAAGTGCGACTATTATATGTATCTGGGGAATCAGAAGCGGAAGAAGTAATTTGTAGGGGGCGGCGTCCTCGACGCCCCGGTGGCAGAACAAGCAAGCGGGCCGTCGAGGGCGCCGGCCCCTACGAGACAAGGCAGAAATATGAAACATCTATTCATTATCAACCCCGCTGCCGGTAGCCGGAACCGGACGGAGGAGGCCAGCGCCGTCATTCATAAGGTGTGCCGGGCCAGAGATTTAAGTTACGAAGTCCGGGTATCCACTGCCCCCGGGGAGTGTGCCCGGATCGCAAAAGAAGCCTGTGAAACCGGAGAGGAACTGCGCCTTTACGCCTGTGGCGGGGACGGTACCCTGAACGAAGTGGCTTCCGCTGCGGCAGGGTATGAAAATGCCGCCGTCACGGTATTTTCCGGCGGCAGCGGCAATGATTTTGTGAAACTGTTTGACGAGCCCAAAGCCTTTTTCGACCTGAACCGTCTCATGGATGCGGAGGAAGTGACCTTCGACATGATCGACTGCAACGGGGATCTGGCCCTGAATATCTGCTCCGTGGGCCTGGATGCCCGGGTTGGTACGGATGTTTCCAACTACAAGCGGATCCCCTTGTTACAGGGCTTCCGGGCCTACGCCGCCTCCACGGTGGTGAATCTGTTTCGGGGAATTTCCGAGCACTATGTGGTGGAGCTGAACGGGGAAGTGTTTGACGGGGAGCAGACCTTTATCTGCGTCTGCAACGGCCGCTATTATGGCGGCGGTTTCAATCCTGTGCCGGAGGCGGACCCTGCCGATGGCCTTCTGGATGTACTGCTGGTGGAGAAGGTCACCCTGGCCCAGGTGCCGGTCGTCATCGGAAAGTACAAAAATGGCCGCTACCGGGAGCTTCCGCATCTTGTCCGCCATTTCCGGACGGACAGCGTGACCATCCGCTGCGATAAGCCCACCGCCATCAACCTGGACGGGGAACTGCGCCGGGGGCAGACCATTGAAATGAAGATCTCCGACAAAAAACTGCGGTTCTTCTATCCCAAGGGGTTGCAATGGAAGGCAGAAAGCTGAAAATCATTTGGAAATGCGGAATGTAAAACTGCTCACCGTTGAGTTCCCCCCGGTGCTCCGCCCATTACACACAAATATACAAGGAAAGGCACCCCATTTGGGGTGCCTTTTTGCGTTAACGGTCAGGCCATTTCCAGAGCCAGCTTCTTGCCGCCCAGGATATGGAAGTGGAGATGCTGGACGGTCTGGCCGGCATCTTCGCCGCAGTTGGAGACCACCCGGTAGCCATTTATTAAGCCTTCGGCCCTGGCGATGGCGGGAATCACCTCAAAAATGTGGGTGACGACGGCGCTGTTGTCAGCGGTCACATCGTTACAGTCGGCAATGTGGGCCTTGGGCACCACCAAAATGTGGGTGGGAGCCTGGGGAGCGATGTCCCGGAAGGCGTAGATCATTTCGTCTTCATAAACCTTGGTGGAGGGGATATCCCCGGCGATGATCTTGCAGAATAAGCAGTCCATAGTATTTCCTCCTGATGATGGAATGAAAGAGTTGACAGTTGACAATTGGCAGTGGACAGTTGCGGGATCCCCTTCGGGGATGATTTGAAATCACAAACCAAACAGGTGGACACCGGTTAGGCTGATGACGCCCATGATGATACCTGCCAGTACCACGCCCAGGGACACTGCCAGGGTGGTGGACTTGATGCCCATATCCAGGAAAGAGGCTGCCAGAGTCCCCGTCCAGGCACCGGTGCCGGGGATGGGAATGCCCACGAAGATCAGCAGAGCGAAGAACAGGCCGCCCCGGCCAGCCTTTGTGCTCAGCTTATGGCCACCTTTTTCACCCTTTTCCAAACAGTAGGTGAAGAATTTCCCGATATATTTTTTCCCGCAGCCCCAGTGCAGTACCTTCCGGGCGAAGAAGTAAATGATGGGTACCGGCAGCATATTGCCCAGAACGCAAACACCCAGGGCTGACCAGTAGTCCAGATCCATGCCCACCGCAATGGGCACACCGCCCCGCAGCTCGATCAGCGGTACCATGGATACCAGAAAAACAAACAGATATTTTTTCAGCATTGTTATCTCCTAATCTAAATTCTTCCTCATTGTACCATGATTTTTCCCTGTTTGCAACTTATGATTTCCTTAAGGGGTGGGGAAAATCAGGAATTTCTTTGAATTTTTCTTGAATTCTCCCGGCAGGACTGGAAGTTTTCGGATGGTTGTGCTATAATGCAGGAAACTATATCATGCAGGAGTATGCCCAACGTTCATGTTGGAAATGGAGAGAAGATTATGCTGGAATTATTAGCTCCCGCCGGATCCATGGAGTCCCTTCGGGCGGCGGTTCAGAACGGTGCCAATGCGGTATATCTGGGTGTGGGTACCTTTAACGCCCGTCAAAGTGCCAAGAATTTTACCCCCCAGACCCTGACGGAAGCGGTGAAATACTGCCATGTTCGGGGGGTGCAGGTGCATCTGACCCTGAATACGTTGGTTGCCGACCGGGAAATGAAAGAGGTGGCGGATACCATCCGCATGGCAGCCCAGAACAACATCGATGCCTTCATTGTCCAGGATCTGGGTGTGGTGCAGCTGTGCCGCCAGATCGCTCCCCATATCCCCATCCACGGTTCTACCCAGATGAGCGTCCATTCTCTGGCGGGTGTCCAGCTTTGCGCCGCCATGGGTATGCAGCGGGTGGTGCTGAGCCGGGAACTGAGCCGGGAGGAGATCCGTTATATCTGCGCCAACAGCCCGGTGGAGATCGAAGTCTTCGGCCACGGCGCACTGTGCATGTGCTATTCCGGCCAGTGCTACATGTCCTCCGTCATCGGCGGCCGCTCCGGCAACCGGGGCAGATGTGCCCAGCCCTGCCGCCAGAGTTACGGCTACGGCCACTGGCAGGACAAGTATCCCCTGAGCCTGAAGGATAACTGCCTTGTCCACTACCTCCGGGAACTGGAAGAAATGGGCGTGGCTTCCCTGAAACTGGAAGGCCGGATGAAGAAGCCGGAGTATGTGGCCACCGTTACCGCCGTCTACCGGAAAGCCCTGGACGAGGGCATCGTGACGGAATCCATGATGGATGCCCTGATGACGGCCTTCAACCGCCAGGGCTTCACCGACGGCTATTATACCAGCCGCATCGATCAGAATATGTTTGGTATCCGGGAGGATGTCCGGGATGACCCGGAATGGCTGAAAGCTGCCCGGCAGTCCTTTGAAGCCGGCGAGACTCCGCTGGTAGACCTGCAAATGCGGGCAGTGGTATCCGTGGACGGCAGTTCTCTGACCGCCACCGACCCGGATGGCCATACCTGCCAGGTCACCGGTCCCATGCCGGAGCTGGCCATCAACGTGCCCCTTACCGGCCAGGCGCTGGCTCAGCGGGTCTGTAAAACCGGCGGCACCCCCTATCGGGTGGTGGAAGTCCGGACCCGGGTGGATCCCGGCCTGACCATCTCCGCCGCCGCTGTCAATGCCATGCGCCGGGATGTTTTAAATCAGCTGACAGCCCTCCGGGCCCGGCGGGAGGATCATCCCATCCGCAAGCCCAAGGCGGTGCCTATGTACAAAGGTCCCCGGGATCTGCCCGGCCTGACGGTGCAGGTCACCACCCGGGAACAGCTGACCCCCAACCTGCTGAATCTGGAAACCGCCATGCTCTATGTGCCGTTGCACATTCTGGCTTCTGACCTGGAGATGACCGCCCGGCTGGTTCAGCGGGGACGCCTGGCCGTGGCCCTGCCCCGGATCGTTCACGATGGAGAAATGCCCAAGTTGCGCCAGCAGCTGGAGACGCTGCGCGCCATCGGGGTAAAAGATGCGTTGGTGGGCAATCTGGGCCTGTTGCTCCCCGTTCGGGAGGCGGGTATGCGGATCCACGGCGACTTTGGCCTGAGCGTGTTCAACTCTGCCACCATGAACGTGTTGCAAATGTTGGAGCTCAGCTCTGCCACCGTCAGTTTTGAAGCCACCATGCCCCAGATCCGGGACATGAGCAAGGCCGTGAATATGGAGCTCATCGCCTATGGCCGCCTGCCTCTGATGGTCACGGAACAGTGCCTGTTCCGGGGACGGACGGGAGAATGCTCCTGCCACCTGCCCCAGACCAAACTGGTGGACAAAACCGGTGCGGAATTCCCCATTGTGAAAGACGGAGAAAGCTGCCGCAGTGTGGTGCTCAACGGCAAGAAGCTGTCCTGGCTGGACCGTCAGGAGGATCTGAACAAGCTGGGGCTCTGGTCCGTCCGGCTGTCCTTCACCACAGAAAACTCCCGGGAAGTAGACCGCGTTCTGGGCGAATACTTAGACCCCACCCCCTTTGATCCGGGTGCATGCACGCGGGGACTGTATTTGAGAGGAGTAGAATAAAGTTGACAGTGGACAGTTGACAATGCCGATCAGGAGTTGAAGCGGTAAAAGCGTATGTCATCCCGACCAAGCGCAGCGCGTGGAGGGATCTTCGCACTGATTTCGCTGCATAGGTTCCGTAAGTGCGTAGATCCTTCGACTCGCTCACGCTCGCTCAGGATGACAGGCTGGGCAGAAAAATTCAGATTTCGCCGTTACAGTCTGCTGCTGGTGGCATACGAGCAGATTCAACTCTTGACTCGTATTACAAAGCTCAATTTAAAATCATCCCCGAAGGGGATACCTTAACTGTCCATTGTCAACTGGCAACTGGCAATGGGACGCAGGAGGAATTTTTCTTTATGAGCATTATCTTAGCTTCCGCCTCTCCCCGGCGGAGAGAATTATTATCCCTTTTCCACATTCCCTTCACCGTCCGGGTGGCGGATATTGACGAGACCATGGACGCAAATGCCCGTCCCTTTGATGAGGTGGCCCGGGTGAGCCGGTTGAAGGCTATGGCCGTAGAGCGGGAAGGGGAGGATGTGGTCATTGCGGCAGACACCATCGTGGTCTGTCAGGGGAAAATTCTGGGAAAACCCCATTCTGAACAAGAAGCAGTTTCCATGCTGTCCCTTCTTTCCGGCCGGGACCATCAGGTGATGACCGGCTGCACCGTGGTGAAGGGAGACCGGGTGGAGACTTTTACGGAAGTCACAGACCTGCATTTCCGCGCCTTGCGTCAAAAAGAGATCGAAGATTATGTCGCTACCGGGGAGCCCATGGACAAAGCCGGGGCCTATGGCATTCAGGGCGGTGCTGCCCTGTTCTGCCGCCGGATGGAAGGCGATTATTATAACGTGGTAGGTCTCCCGGTGTGCCATCTGGGAGAAGTGCTGCGGCAGCTGGATGTGATTTGAGCCTAGCCCCAGCGGGCGAAGCCCGCAAATCGCTTCTCCCGGGGAGAAGCTGGCACGGCGGTACGCCGTGACTGAAGAGGAATGCGGGCGGAAATGTTATGGCGTTTGCGCTGTAACAGACTTCCTGCAAGGCGTAAGATTTCGCCATTCCTTTTCCGCCCCTTCGGGGCACCATCACGAATTATTGTGCGATTGCCACCGGCAATCGGTGAGTTTGGAGCCTCGCTTGCCCCCGGGGGAAGGGATTGCGCTTCGCGCAAGGGGCGATTTTTTCCCGCAGTGGCAATATCGCTTAAAACTATCCACTATCAACTGTATTTTGCAGGAGGATTTTATGAGAAATTTATTCAGTACCCGGGTGAAGATCATCCTGGTCGTAGCGGCGCTGCTGACGGCAGGTTTGGCCATCCTCAGCGGCATCACCAATACCACCCCTATGGACTTGGCGGTGCAGGGATTTTTGGCACCTTTCCGCTCTGCGGCCACATCCTTGACCAATGCGGCGGAAAAGTACTATGGCTACATGTTCCGCTATGAAGCGCTGGCAGCGGAAAACGAAGTGTTGCAGCAGCAGATCGCCGAAATGGAGGACGTGGCCCGTCAGGCCGACTCCGTTTCCCGTGAAAATGACCGGCTGCGGCAGCTGACGGATCTGCTCCAAACCCACGAAGACTACAGTACCGTGGATGCCTACATCATCGGCTGGAGCACCAGCGACTGGGAAAATACCCTGACCATCAACCGTGGCACCAACGCCGGTATTCAGGAGAATATGTGTGCCGTTACCGCCAACGGTGCCGTGGTGGGTCTGGTGACCTCTGTGGGTACCAACTGGGCGGAAGTCACCACCGTGCTGGACTCCACCCTGGAAATTTCCGGCACCATCGCTTCCTCCGGCTATAACGGCATGGTCTCCGGCGGCTATACCAGTGGCAATGAGACCCTGCTGCAAATGAACTATCTGCCCTCCGCTGCCATCATCCGCAACAAAGAGCAGGTGGTTACTTCCGGTTCCACCGTGTACCCCCGGGGCCTGATCATGGGTTACGTTGTGGACGCCGGTTTTGAAGAGACCGGTATTGCCAAGTATGCCCTGCTGGATCCCGCCGCCGAGATCAGCTCCCTGGAGCAGGTGTTCATCATCACCGAGTACACCACCGAGGTTTCCACTTACGGCAGCAGCTCCACCACCACACAGACCCAGACCGCCGCTGCGGAGACCACTGCTCCGGTGGAAACCGAAGGATTCGTAGGCTGAGGTGCAGACTATGGCTGATAAGGAAAATCGTAACGCCCCCCCTGTCCGGCGCCGCCGGAAGAAGCGGGGCAAGCAGGTGGATCTTTCTGCCCTGCTGAAAAAACGCCACTCCGCCGACACGGAGTTTAAGCCAGACCGGAACTCCTCCACCTGGCTGAAAACCTCCCGGCTCACGAAGCAGCAGCGGCTGCGGCTGGCCAAATGGGGCTTATATGCCCTGACGGTGATGCTGTGCCTGGTGATCCAGGACGTGGTGCTGGCGAGACTGACCCTCTTCGGATCCACGGCGGATCTGGCGGTCTGCGCCATTTTAACCATCACCGTGCTGGAAGGCACGGAGGTGGGGAGCCTGTTCGTGCTCATCGCATCCCTGTTCTATTATTTTTCCGGTTCTGCCCCCACGGCCTGGTGTGTGGGTCTTCTGACCTTCCTGGGCACCGGGGCCACCCTGTTCCGGCAGATGTACTGGCACCGCAGTAAGGGTTCTGTGATCCTCTGCGCATGGATCGCCACCCTGGCTTATGAAATGAGCCTGTTCGTCGTTGGCGTGATGCAGGAGCTGACCATCCTGTCCCGGGTGGGCTACTTCGGCCTGACGGCACTGTACAGCTGCATCGCCATCATCCCGCTTTATTCCCTGATCTATAAGATCGGCCTGATCGGAGGTAACACATGGAAAGAGTAAGCCGCTTCCGGGCCATTTTGTTTTTGGTTCTGTTTGCATTCATTCTGGTTTTGTTTTCTGTAAAGCTCTTTGATTTACAGATCATCGAGACGAAGGGTAATACCGATAACACCCAGGTTTATAGTACCATCACCACCGTCCGTGCTGCCCGGGGCGATATTCTGGATCGCAATGGTAACGTGCTGGTGGGCAACCGCGCATCCTATAACCTGGTGTTTAACCACTACGTTATCAGCTCTTACTCTGACCGTAATGAGTCTCTGTACCGGCTGGTGCAGAAGTGCAAGGATCTGGGGATCGAGTACAGTGACCATCTGCCCATCAGCCGGACCCGCCCCTTTACCTATACCCTGACGGATTTTACCACTTCCTGGCAGAATCACTTCCAGGAATATATGTCTGACGTGACCCTGGACTCCGATATCACCGCCCCCCTGCTCATCGAGTGGATGCGCAGCCGCTATGATATCCCGGAGACCTGGTCTGACGAAGATGCCCGTTCGGTTATCGGCTTTTTGTACGAGTTTGACCTGCGTGGTATCACCAACCTGCCCACCTATACCTTCCTGGAGGACGTTTCTGACCAGAACCTGTCGGCGCTGCTGGAGCTGAACGTCCCCGGCCTGATCGTGGAAGCCTCCACCGTCCGGGAATACCACACCAAGTATGCCGCCCATGTGCTGGGATATCTGGGCAGTATGAGCGACAGCGAGTGGACGCAATACAAGACCGAAGGCTACTCCATGGACGCCAAGGTGGGTAAGACCGGCTTCGAACTGGCCTTTGAGGAATACCTCCATGGCATTGACGGCACCCGTTATGACGAAGTTAACCGCCAGGGTGCAACTACCAAGTCCTACTATACCAAGGAGCCCATTGCCGGCAACCATGTGGAATCCACGCTGGATATCAACATCCAGAAGGTGGCGGAAGATGCGCTGGAAGAAGTCATGCTGAAGATCACCGACCCGGAGCAGAACACCGAGGAAGGTGACGACACCGGCCTGGATGCCCAGGGCGCGGCAGTCATCGTGATGGAAGTCAAGACCGGCAACATTCTGGCCTGTGCCAGCTACCCCACCTATGACCTGTCCACCATGCTGGAGGACTGGACCGAGATCATGGCAGACGAGCGCAAGCCCATGTTCAACCGGGCCTTCGGCGCTGCCTATCCTCCCGGATCCACCTTCAAAATGTGTACCCTGATCTCCGCCATGGAGAATTACTCCACAACGTTGGAGCGGAACATCCTGCTTCCCGGAGAAACCATCGCCGATAAGGGCATTTATACCGCCCACGCCGGCTTTAGCCCCATGTGTCTGGCTTACTCCTCCGGCGGTTATACCCACCGGAATCCTGACGGTTCCGCCCTGGATGCCACCTATGCCCTGTGCTATTCCTGCAACTACTTCTTCTATACCCTGGGCGACCGGAATAACTGGTCGAATATGGAAGAGACCTGTAAGCAGCTGGGTCTGGGCGTGGCCACCGGCATCGAATTGCAGGAAGAAATCGGCCGGATCAACACCCCCGACGTCAAGAAAGAAGTCTACGGCGTGGGCGTTGATGCCAACTTCTCCGCAGGTGACCGTATTCTGGGCGCTATCGGACAGGGCGAAAACCGTTTCTCTCCCCTGCAGCTGTGTGTTTATGCTTCCACCCTGGCCAACAAGGGTACCCGGATGAAGGCAACCTTCCTGAGCCGTGTGGTCTCCTCTGACTACCGGATCATGATCTATGAAAATGAGCCTGTGGTGGAAAGCCAGATGGATATGGCAGCCACCACCATCGACACCTACTATACCGGTATGCGCTACGTTGTCACCAAGCCCGGCGGCACCGCCAGAAAGTATTTTGGTGGTATCGAAGACCAGATCGGTGACGAGGACGGCGTGTGGCCCCTGAAGGGTGAAGTGGAGGTCTACGCCAAGACCGGTACCGCCGAGCACTCCTCCGGCGGCTCTGACCACGGTGCCTTCGTCTGCTTTGCCAAGCGTGTGGATGCTGCAGAGCCCGATGTAGCCATCGCCGTCTACGGCGAAAAGGCAGCCCACGGATCCTCTCTGGCTCCTGTGGCAGAGAAGATCCTGCTGACCTACTACGAAATGGAATCCGCAACGGAATTCACCGCCTTTGAAAATCAGGCAGGATAAAACAAAAAGCTGGACTGTATGCTTTCACATACAGTCCAGCTTTTTGCAGTTGTCAGTTTTTTGTAGAGGTGGCAAGAAAGTATCCCCCTTTAATCCAGCCCCCGCAAAAAAGCCTCCATCCGATCCAGTCCCTTTTTCAGCTCAGTATCGCTGTAGCAGTAGGACAGGCGGATATATCTCTCCGCCCCGAAGCAGCTGCCGGGGACGGCGGCGACTTTTCCTTCCTGGATCATCCGGGTGCAGAAGGTGACGGAGTCCAGACCGAACCGGGAGATATCCACAAAGACGTAAAACGCTCCCTCCGGTTCCGGGAAGGTCAGCCCAATGTCCCGCAATCGGCGGCACACATAGTCCCGGCGGCTGCGGTAGGTTTCCCGCATGGGGCCCGGGTCACAGTTCAGGGCCTCCACCGCGGCTTCCTGCAGAAAAGTGGGCACGGCGGTGATCTCCGCTGCGCTCAGAAGCAGCAGCCGGTCCATGACATATTCCGGGCAGGTCAGATACCCCACCCGCCAGCCGGTCATGGCGTAGGGTTTGGAAAAGCTCTGGCACAGGATCAGCTGGTCGTGCAGGTCTTCGTCCCGGCTCAGGTCGGGGCAGTTTTCCCCGTAAATCAGTTGGTTATACACATTGTCGCAGACCACAAAAACGGGCTTGCCCAGCACCGCTGCTTTTACGTTGGCGAGGCTTTCTTCGTTCAAAATCACCCCGGTGGGATTGCAGGGGGAATTCAGGACGATGGCCTTGGTTTTTGGGGTAATGGCAGCGTCCAGAGCCTGTTTTGTGATTTGAAAATCGGTTTTTGTCAGGTCTAACGGAACGGTTTTTGCCCCGGCGATGGTGGCGATGGTTTCATACAGCCCAAATCCCGGGGTGGGGACGATGACCTCTTCTCCCGGGTTCAGGATGCCGAACAGGGCGGTAAACAGTGCCTGACAGGCGCCGATGGTGATGAGCACTTCCTCCGGCTTCGTGTCGTGCCCCCGGCGACATTCCCAGTCTGCCACGGCCCGCCGCAATTTCAGGGTGCCCTGATTGGGGGCATAGTGGGTCTGCCCGGCGTTCAAAGCGGCACAGGCAGCGGATTTGATGGCCTCCGGGGTGTCAAAGTCTGGTTCGCCGATGGTGAGCATGGCGCAGTCCGGCGTCTCCCTTGCCATGTTGGTGTAGACCCGGATGGCACTGCGGCGCAGAGAAGATAAATTTTGATTCAGTGGGATCATAGCCATTCCTCCGCAATCGTTTCAAAGAGATCGGCACCCTTGGTTAGCAAGGTTTCGTCAAAGTCAAAGGTGTCGGCGTGGAGCGCCGGGGTATTTCCCAGCCCCAGGAAGAAGAACATACCGGGCAGGGTTTTCTGATACCAGGAAAAATCCTCCGCCGTCATGCTGGGTGCTTCCAGATCCCGGAAGGAGACGATTTTTTTTACCCGGTCATAGAGATCTTCCGGGTTCATCACCGCCGGGTAACCGTCGGAAAGGTGGACATTTGCGGTGCAGCCGAATTCCTGTGCCACTTCGGCGGCGATGGTTTTCAGACCCTCTGCAAGATAATCAAAGGTGTCGTCCTGAAAAGCCCGGAGGGAGCCTTCCAGATGGCTGTGGGCCGACAGGGCATTCCGGACGGTACCGGAGTGGAAGGAGCCGAACTTCAATAGCCGGAAGGTAGTTTCCGGCAAAGTCCGCTCCAATTCCATGGCACGGGTATAAAAGGCAGCCCCTGCCATCAGGGCATCGGCCCCTTCGGTAGCCTTGGCAATGTGGGCCGACTTGCCACACACATCCACTGTCACCTCGCAGGACCGGGCCATCAGCTCCTGACGGCGGCTGTAAATTTGCCCCGGTTCCAGTCCCGGCCACAGGTGCAGGCCGAAAATGGCTTCCACATGAAATTCGGCAAACACCCCACTGTCGCAGATCTCTTTGGCACCGCCGGTGGTTTCCTCCGCGCATTGGAACACCAGCAGCACATTTTGCCCCAGTTCCTTTTTCCGGGCCAGCCGTTGGGCCAGCTCCAGCAGGATGGCCATATGGCCGTCGTGACCGCAGGCGTGCATGTGACCGGGGATGGTGGAAGCGTAGGCGGCTCCGGTTTTTTCTTCCATGGGCAAAGCATCCATATCCGCCCGGAAGGCGATGGCGGTCTGCTTTCCAAAATCAAAAAAGGCACACAGGCTGCTTTCACAGGGGGAAAACACCCGGCAGGGAAGGTTTTCCAGCACGCTGTGCAAATAAGAAAGGGTTTTCGGCAACGTCTTATGGAGCTCCGGGATCCGGTGCAGCGCCTGACGGTGGGATACAATGGATTCCATAGGCCACCTCCTGATGAAAAATTTGGTATTATTATACGCCCCATCCCGATTTCTGTCAATTTAAGCTTGCCAACCTTCCCGAAAAATGATACCATGGGGACACGGAAAAAACAAAACGAGAGGAAGCATAAACCATGAATGCACAGGAAATCATTGAATATATCCGCACATCCGAAAAGAAAACCCCGGTAAAGGTCTACGTCTGGGAAAAGGAGCCGGTGGCCTTCCCCAACTGCCGGGAATTCCCCACCGCCCCGGGGCACAAGATCGTCTTCGGCGACTGGAAGGACGTCAAGCCCGTACTGGAAAACAACGAATTTTCCCATGTGGAAGTGGAAAATGACTGCCGCAACTCCGCCATTCCCATGCTGGACAAGAAGGATATCCCCGCCCGCATCGAGCCCGGTGCCATTATCCGGGAGCAGGTGGAGATCGGCAAGAACGCCGTTATCATGATGGGTGCCATCATCAACATCGGTGCCGTCATCGGCGAGGGCACCATGATCGACATGGGTTCCGTGCTGGGTGGCCGGGCTACCGTGGGCAAGAACTGTCACATTGGCGCCGGTACCGTGCTGGCCGGTGTGGTGGAGCCCGCTTCCGCTACTCCGGTGATCGTGGAGGATAACGTTCTCATCGGTGCCAACGCCGTGGTCATCGAAGGCTGCCGCATCGGCCACGATGCCGTAGTGGCTGCCGGTGCCATTGTGGTCTCCGATGTGGCCCCCAACACCGTGGTAGCCGGCTGCCCCGCCCGGGTCATCAAGATCAAGGACGAAAAAACCGCCGGCAAGACAGCTCTGGTGGATGCCCTGCGGGCGCTGTAAGGACGAAAAAACCACTTGGCTCTCCCCAAGGGAGAGCCAAGTCTTTTTTGCACCTTTTTCCCCTTTCGGAATACGATGGAATGAGCGGTAACGCTCTACCAAGTGATTTCGGAGGTATGGATTATGTGTGGTAACAACAACTGTGGGATTTGCAACTGCTTCAGCGGCAACAATCTGTGGTGGATCCTGATTCTCATTCTCCTGCTGTGCAACTGCGGCGGCACCAGCACCTATGGCGGCTGCGACAATAACAACTGCGGCTGCTGCTGAGCGCCATTCCCCACCGGGGCGTCGAAGTCGCCGCCCCTGTACACAGTTACCTGAATGCAGAAAAGGAACCGGCAAGCGCCGGTTCCTTTTGTCATTCATCGGATTTGAAAATATGCTTCAGGCCCACACTGATCTCGATGGGGTCTTCGTGGGTCAGGGCCCGCTTCAGGTTATGCAGGTGCATGCAGAAAATCAGTGCCGAGGATGCGGCAGTTGCCAGTAGCACCCCGATATCGCCGGTGCGGCAGTAGGCTGCTAGGGGGAACAGAACCGTGGTGGTCACCGCCAGATAGACACCGTAGTTCATTTTCAGTGCCACGAAAATGCCCAGAGACAGCAGCACGCAGAACACCAGCGGATCCAGCGCCAGCACCAGACCGCCGAAAGAGGCCAGACCCTTACCACCGGAGAAGCCCATAGTCACCGGGAAACAGTGTCCCACCAGGGTGCCAAATCCGGCAATGAGCCCCGCCAGCCGGAGCTGGGGGAACAGGTACTTTGCCAGCCGGTAAGAGAAGAAAGACTTGAAAATGTCAAAAATCAGCACGAAATACCCGGCCTTCTTGCCAAGGACCAGAGCGGTGTTGGTGGCACCCAGATTGCCGGTGCCCTTCTTCTTCAGGTCGATATTTTTCTTCCTGCCCATCCAGGCAGCAGGGTTGAGACAGCCCAGCAAATATCCCAGGCCAAGAGACAAAATCGCGTTCATAAAGGACACTCTTTCTGAAAATTGTGAATTTGTGTATAGTATGCTTCGTAGGGCGGGGGCATGCCCCCGCCGAGCATTTTTCGCTCAACAAAGCGTTAGAAAATCTACAACGAGTCGGCGGGGTCATGACCCCGCCCTACGGAAGGAATGCTGTATTCTGCAAAATTCCTAACTCCTCACTCCTCACTATCCTCTGAACGGTTGCACATATCGTTCATGGGACAAACTCTGTGGTCTTGCGTGGGCGCCGGAGACCAGGCCCAGCATGGCGAAGATCGTCACGATGGAGGAGGCACCGTAGCTGATGAAGGGCAGAGTCAGGCCGATAACGGGCATAACGCCGATGCACATGCCCACGTTGATCATCACCTGGAACATCAGGGCGGAGCCGGCGCCGAAGCACACCAGCCGGCGCATATAGTCCGGGCATTTCACGCCCACATAGAAGCACCGGGCAATGACAGCCAGTTCCAGACACATGATCAGCACGCAGCCCACAAATCCCAGCTCCTCGCCCATGGAGGAGAAGATGTAGTCCGTATGCTGGGCGAACAGGTTGCCACCCTGGGTACGGTTTCCGTTGAACAGACCCTGACCCGTCAGACCGCCGCCGGTGAGGGACTTCAGGTTCATCCGGCTGTGGTAACGTTCGTTGATACCCTGAGGGTCGATGGTGGGATCAAAGAGGATCAGGATTCGGTTTTTCTGGTATTGGTCCAGGAAGTTCCACAATATGGGGAAGGCAATGCCGATGCCGCTGAGGGCCAGCACGAACCACCAAAGGCTGACACCGCCGGCGAAGGTCATGCCGATGAAGATGAACACGAAGATCAGCGACACGCCCATGTCGGAAGACAGCACCAGATTCATGCCCACCAGCAATCCCAGATGGATGACCATGTGCATGACAGATACCACGCTGGAAATATTATTCCGGTGGGAACCCATGACCGAAGCCATGATAATGATGTAGGTAACTTTACAGATCTCCGCAGGCTGGATCATAAAGGGCAGACCGGGGATATTCAGCCAGCTTCGGTTACCGGAGTTGTTATCGGTGCCGAAGGGGATCAGCATCAGAAGCAGAACACAGTTAAAAATAACCAATGCGCCCCGGTGCTCGGAGAGCACGTCCAAATCCAGCGAAGAGATCAGAATATATGCCGCCACACCCATCATGATTGCCACAGATTGCAGGGCCAGGTAGCGGAAATTACTGCCAAATTTCTCGGCGGAGGTGGCACTGGCAATGCAAACCAGACCAAAACCTGCCACCACAAGACACAGAATCAGCAGGAACGTATCGCCTTTTTTTCGGAAATCCTTGATTTCTTCCAGATATCGATGCAAAGAACCCGCCTCCTTTCGGTTTTTCCTCCGGAAATTATACCATTCTTTCATAGAAAAGTAAATAGAAGAAATGTAAACAATACAGAGCGGCCTAAGGCCGCAGTTGACAGTTGTTAAATGCAGAATGCAAAATGCATAGTGCAGAATTGTTTCTGTAGGGGACGTCGTCCTTGACGTCCCGGCGGTACAGGGTAAATACCTTGTCATCCCGACCGAGCGATAAGCGAGCGGAGGGATCTTCGCACTGATCCTTCGCTGTGCAGTTGGTTAGTGCCAGAATTCCTCGACTCGCTTCGCTCCCTCGGAATGACAGGGTGGGAACAGAGAGGCAGATTTCCTACCGAACCCTTCCGCAATTCGGAAATTTCCGTGAAAATCCATTGACATTAGGAAAATTTGCGTTATAGTAGTACCATGTCAATTTGTGTCGAATTGACCCATTACGTTATAGAAACGGGGGAGGATAATGTCCAAAGAACTCATCAGACTCCAGGATCTTACCATGGAGTTCGACGGGGAGCGTATTCTCGACGGCATCAATCTTTACTTCAACGATCACGAATTCCTCACACTGCTGGGCCCTTCCGGCTGCGGCAAGTCCACCACCCTGCGGATCATCGGCGGCTTCCTGACGCCCACTTCCGGCACGGTGACCTTTGACGGAAAAGTTATCAACGACGTCCCGCCCTACAAGCGGCAGGTCAACACCGTGTTCCAGCGTTACGCCCTGTTCCCGCATCTGGATGTGTATGACAACATCGCCTTTGGCCTGAAAGTGGCCAAGGTACCCAAGGATGAGATCGACCAGCGTGTCCATGAAATGCTGGAGATCGTCAGCCTGAAGGGCTATGAAAACCGGCGGGTGGAAAATCTGTCCGGCGGTCAGCAGCAGCGTGTCGCCATTGCCAGAGCTCTGGTGAACCGGCCCAAGGTCCTGCTGCTGGACGAGCCCCTGGCTGCTCTGGATCTTCGCCTGCGGAAGGATATGCAGAACGAGCTGAAGCGCATCCAGCAGGCCACCGGCATCACCTTTATCTATGTCACCCACGATCAGGAAGAAGCGCTGTCTATGTCGGACACCGTGGTGGTCATGGACAAGGGCCGCATCCAGCAGATCGGCAGACCTGAGGATATCTATAATGAACCGAAAAACGCCTTCGTGGCGGATTTCATCGGCGAATCCAACATTCTCGACGGCGTCATGCTGGCGGATTACAAGGTCAAATTCTTTGGTCGGATCTTTGACTGCGTAGACGCAGGCTTTGCACCCAATGAGCCTGTGGATGTGGTCATCCGCCCCGAGGATATCGACATCGTCCCTGTGAAGGAAGGTCATCTGACGGGCACCGTCACCTCCATCACCTTCAAGGGGCTGAACTATGATATTATTGTAGACTTCCGGGGCTTCAAGTGGCTGATCCAGACCACGGATTACCATGCGGTGGATTCCGTTATCGGCATCCGCCTGAATCCGGAGGATATCCACATCATGCACAAGAGTGAGTATTCTGGCATGTTTGGCGACTACAGCTCCTACTCTGCCGAGTATGACGAGCTGACGGAGGATGCCGGGGATGAAGAAGAATAACTCTGTGCTGCTGAGCACCCCTTATATCCTGTGGATGGTAGCCTTCACCCTGATCCCCCTGGGTGTGGTGGTGTATTATGCCCTGACGGATCCTGCCACCGGGGCTTTTACCTTAAGCAATATCCAGTCCCTGAATCAGTACTGGGGGGTGCTGTGGGAATCCATTTTGTATTCGCTGGCCTCCGCCTTTATCTGCCTGTTGCTGGGCTATCCCGTGGCGTACTACATTGCCCATTGCCGGGCAATCACCCAGAAGATTTTGTACATGCTGGTGATGCTGCCCATGTGCATGAGCTTTTTGCTGCGGACCCTGGCCTGGGTAGGCCTGCTTCAGGATACCGGCATTCTGAACACGTTGCTGGGCAAGCTGGGGCTTCCCACTTTGCAGCTGATCCGCACCCCCGGTGTGGTGATCCTGGGCATGGTGTATAACTACCTGCCCTATATGATCCTGCCCCTGTATTCCACCATCGTCAAGATCGACCACCGGCTCATTGAGGCGGCGGAGGATTTGGGCTGCAACGGCATTCAGGTCTTCTCCAAGGTGGTACTGCCCCTGTCCGTGCCGGGTATTCTTTCCGGCATTACCATGGTCTTCGTGCCTGCTGTGTCTACCTTCTATATTTCCCAGAAGTTGGGCGGCACCGACACGGTGCTCATTGGTGACGTCATTGAGCGGCAGTTCAAGCAGGGCAACAACCCCAATCTGGGTGCAGCCCTGAGTTTGGTGCTGATGATCCTGGTGTTTGTCTGCACCGGTATCATGAACCGCTTCGGGGCGGATGAGGAAGGCGGTGTCATTGCATGAAAAAGGCAAACCGTGTTCTCACTGCTGTCATGTTTCTGTTTTTGTATATCCCCATGATCGTGCTGGTGGTGGCGTCTTTTAATACCGGCAAGGATATCACCCATTTTGAGGGCTTTACCTTGCAGCGGTATGTGGAGCTGTTTCAGGACGATCACCTGCTGGGACTGCTGCGGAACTCTCTGGTGGTGTCCATTTTGTCTACACTGATCGCCACCGTCTTTGGTACCGTAGCCGCCGTAGGTATCCACAATTTAAAGCCCAAAGCCCGGAAGGTGGTCATGACCCTGACCAACATCCCCATGACCAACCCGGATATCGTCACCGGTGTCAGTTTGTCTTTGTTGTTCGTCTTTGTGGGCAGCCAGATGCTGGGCCAGCGGGATGCTTTGACCTTCTGGACGCTGTTGATTGCGCACATCACCTTCAACCTGCCCTATGTCATTTTGAACGTGATGCCGAAACTCCAGCAGATGGACTCCTCCCTGACCAACGCCGCCATGGATTTGGGCTGCACCCCGGTGCAGGCCTTCTTCAAGGTGACCATCCATGAGATCATGCCCGGCATCGTGGCCGGTGCCATTATGGCCTTTACCATGAGCCTGGATGATTTCGTCATCAGCTACTTTGTCTCCGGTCTGGACTTCGTGACGCTGCCGGTGGAGATCTACTCCTACACCAAAAAGCCCATTCAGCCTAAGATCTACGCCATGTTCACCCTGCTCTTCGGCCTGATCTTTGTGCTGATGCTGACCATGAATCTGGTGCAGATCCGCAACGACAAAAACCGCCGCAGCCGCCGTGCTACGGTGGACAGTAAGCCCCTGCGCACCGTCAAGCGGGTGCTGGCCTTTGCCTGTGTAGCTCTGGTGATCTTCGGCTTTGGCTGGATGTTCTTTGCCCCCCATACCAAGGAACAAGTGACATTGAACGTCTACAACTGGGGCCAGTATATCGCAGACGGCTCCGATGGCTCCCTGGAAGTCATCAAAGAGTTTGAAAAGCGCTACCCCAACATCAAAGTCAACTATTCCACCTATGATTCCAACGAGGTCATGTACGCAAAGCTGAACAACGGCGGCATTACCGTGGATCTCATCATCCCTTCGGACTATATGGTGGGACGGCTCATCGAAAACGATATGCTGCTGCCCCTGGACTTTGACAATATCCCCAACTATCAGTATATCGACGAAAACCTGAAGAATACTGCCTACGATCCGGAAAACCTCTATTCCGTGCCCTACACCTGGAATACTGTGGGTATCGTCTACAACACCAAGTATGTGGACGAGGCAGATGTCACCGGCTGGGAACTGCTGTGGAATGAAAAGTACGCCGGAAAGATCCTGATGTTCGGCAACTCCCGGGATGCCTTTGGCATTGCCCAGTATATGCTGGGCTACGACGTGAACACCACGGATACGGCGGAGCTGGATCACTGCGC
Organism: uncultured Oscillospiraceae bacterium; assembly: GCA_964468195.1. Lineage (GTDB taxonomy): Bacteria > Bacillota > Clostridia > Oscillospirales > Oscillospiraceae > Faecousia. The sequence goes on from CAYXUI010000019.1 coordinate 26,598, forward strand.
CGAAGTGCTGAAGCAGCAGAAGCCTGTGTTGCAGCAGTATGTCATGGATGAGGTTTTCGCCACCATGCAAAATGAGGAAGCCTGGATCGCCCCTTATTACGCCGGTGACATTCTCACCATGATGAATGCCAACGAAGATCTGGCTTTCTATCTGCCCCAGGAGCAGGGCTTTAACCTGTTCATCGATGCTATGTGCATCCCTGCCTGCGCCAAGGAAAAGGAGGCCGCGGAGACCTTCATCAACTTCCTCTGCGACCCGGAGATTGCTGGAGCCAATATGGACTGGATCTGCTACTCCACCCCCATTTCCGCTGCACGGGAATATCTGGATCCGGAGACGGCCGCCAGCCCCGTGACCTATCCTTCCGATGAAGTGCTGTCCCACGGCACCAGCTTTGCCAACCTGCCGGAGGAGACCTCCCGGTATATGGAAAGCCTGTTTATGGAAGTGCGCAACAGTTAAGCAAAAACCCGGATATCCCCCAGCGGGATATCCGGGTTTTGTCCATGCAAATCAGGCGTTGTTTGTTTGTGCGATTCTTTGGGAAAGTGTTGCGGCCAAGGGCTGCCTTAAACGTTTCATTTGACAAAATCAGGCAAAAGGCGTATAATGATACAGTCGGATGTTGTGTCCGGCTGTGAAAGAAATATTCTGAAAAAGGACGGATCAGAACATGTATAAAATCGTGCGCAAGAAGGAGCTGAACGCTTCCGTCACCCTGATGGAAATCGAAGCCCCCTTCGTAGCCAAAAAGGCCAAGGCTGGCCAGTTCATCATCTTCCGTATTGACGAGATGGGTGAGCGTGTTCCCCTGACCATCGCCGGTTACGACCGTGAGGCCGGTACCGTTACCATTATTTTCCAGAAGGTGGGCTTCTCCACCATCGCCCTGGGCAACCTGAACGAGGGCGACTACATCCGTGACTTCGTCGGCCCCCTGGGCAAGCCCACCCCCGTGGAAGGCAAGAAG
>CAYXUI010000020.1:0-26526 GCA_964468195.1 uncultured Oscillospiraceae bacterium
GTTACCTGTCCGAGCGCGGCAAGATCCTGCCCCGCCGTACCACCGGTACCTGCGCCGCTCACCAGCGTGACCTGACCACCGCTATCAAGCGCGCCCGTCAGATCGCTCTGCTGCCCTACGTCGCTGACTAATTTGCGCTCAAACGCCCCGAAGCAATCGCTTCGGGGCGTTTTTTTCGGCCAATGGCCGATGAGAATTCGGGTCTGAAGGACTGGAAAAAGACATTACACCACAGACCACACCCGGTTCGCTGTATAGTGGAAAGCGGGGGCTGCGATTGGCAGTGTTTTTAACGCCAGGAACAGACAATGCCTTCCCTTTTTGGAAAGGCATTGTGGACTGTTTGTTATGCTTTCCGCTCTTTCACCAGCATGGGCGTCAGCAGTTTTTCCTGGAACAGATCCACGAACCGCTGGCACTTTACTAGGAAGGCATAGTAGATGTTGTAGCCGCAGCCAAACATGGTTTCGCAGTTGGCCATGCCCTTGGCCAGGATCACATCGGCAGATTCCAAAGCCGCTTTGGCTTCTTCTCCCAACATATCCAGCTGGGTGCCGGGGATCCGGTTGCCGTTGTCGATGACCGGGAAGGAAATCCCCACCGCCGCTGCATCAGCCCGGGTGGCATCGTTGATGGTATTCTGGCCACGGACGCAGAAGGTGATCTCCAAATGGGGCCAGGCCCTGGCAATCTGCTCGGCGAAGATCCGGTCGAAGCCGATCTCTCCGGCGTTGTCCGTCAAATACAATAGCTTCTTTCCCTTTTCCAGATCCCGGCAGAAGGAGGCATACACTTCCCTGTCCAGCTCCATGGTCAGAGCCTGCCGGATCATGTCCTCCAGCTTTTCAAAGCTGACCTGACCCTGCAGGGCGGAAAAGTCCAGATAATTGCCCAGGATCGCCAGTTGCAATCCTGCCAGCACCGGATCCTCTGCCGTTTCTGCCATAGCGCGAATATCGTCCATCCGCTCCAGCACAAAAGCGTTGGAGTCCGCTTTTTCCTGGGCAAACCGGTCTGCCGGGGTTCCGAAATGCTTCCGCAGCAGATCGTCCACCTCCGGGTTAAAATAGGGGGAAGCCACTCCCTCCGGAGCAGACAGGTACATGCGCATCATGTCTTTGGCGAAGGCCATGACTTCTTGATCGGTTCCCATGGTCTGAGCCACTTCCAGATTCCGCCGGAAATGGCACATCAGGCACTGGGTATTGATGCCGACACTCATTTACTTGACCTTCAGTTTCACCACGACTTTGGTGAACTCATTGGGCACATCCAGATGGCGGCCGGGCATGTGGGCATCTTCCGGGAAGGCCACATAGCACACGCCCTCGGGAATGGTCAGGTAGGAGAAGTCACCGGAATATTTGCCGATGTCCTTTTCCACATTGAATTCTCCTTCCAGGGTGCAATTTTCCAGAGGGGCCCAGCCCATCACTTCCTTACCCTTGACGATGTACTGAATGTCCAAATACTCCCGGTGGGCTTCTGCCACATCAGGCGCATTGGTGCTCTGCTGGGCGATGAAGAACCGGTTGCCATCAGACAGGGGGTAATTCTTCTTGTTTTCGTACTCCGTCAGGGCGTTGACGGCGTCAAAAGCCTCTTCAATGCCGGGAAGCAGGCTTGCATACTTCTTAATCTCTTTCCAGGGACAAACGATCATGATAATACTTCCTTTCTGAAAATTACAAATTACGAATTACAAATTAAATCCATCCTCGAAGGAAATACCATAACTATCAGCTATCCACTATCAACTATTCACGAATTCCAGCAAATCCGTAAACTGCCCGATCTTCCTATCATATCCTTCCGGATTGCCAAAACCGTAGGCGCACCAGAGGAAGGGTACCTTTGCTTCCAGGGTGGCTTCGTAATCCCCCTGGGTGTCGCCAATGTAGATACAGGACTGAATATTATGTTTTTCCATCAAGGTCCGGATGGTTTTTCCTTTGCTGGTGCCGGTATCGCCGAAGCAGAGGTGGCCTTCAATCAGATCGCCAATGCCCAGCTTCTCCATGCACAGCTCCGGGTAGCCACACTGGGAATTGCTGACGATGAACAGCCGGCATGTTTCCGACAGTTTTTTCATGGTCTCCCGGACACCGGGGTAACCGATGTGGCAGGGATCGTCATGGAGGTGCCGGTTTTCCGTGTCCATGCACCGCTGCATCAGATCATAGCGTTCTTCTTTGGGAATGGTAGCCAGGATCACGTCGGCAATTTCCGTCATGACCTTGCCGAACAGGGGCTTTAAGTCCTCTGCCGTGACGCACAAATGGGACAGTCCCTCTTTTTTCAGCTGGATATTATACCCCTCTGCCACCAGAGCCCGGGAATCCCAGAGGGTGCCATCAATGTCAAAAATCAGGCTTTCGTAACGCATTCTGCCTCCAGATGATGCCGAATCCGGCCGGTGATCATCTCCAGTGCCACCAGATTCTTGCCGCCTTCCGGAACAATGATGTTGGCATACTTCTTGCTGGGCTCCACATACATTTCGTGCATGGGCTTCACGGTTTCCTGATACTGGGTCAGCACGCTTTGCAATGTACGGCCACGCTCTTCCACGTCCCGGGCGATGCGGCGGCACAGCCGCACATCGGAGTCGGTATCCACGAAGATCCGGATGTCCATCAGATCCCGCAGGGGCTTGTTTTCAAAAATCAGGATGCCTTCCACAATGATGACCTTCTTGGGCACGATGTGGATGGTCTTGTCGGAACGGTTGTGGACGGTGAAATCATACACCGGGCAGTCAATGGCCTGACCCTGCCGCAGCAGTTCCAGATGATGGGCCATCAGGTCGGTTTCCAGTGCCGCAGGCTCATCGTAATTCAGATGGCAGCGCTCTTCGTAGGTCATCTCATCGTGGCGCTTGTAGTAGTTGTCGTGGCTGAGAATGGTCACGTCCTTCTCAAAAGCCTGGATGAGGTTGTTCATCAGGGTGGTTTTACCGCTGCCGGTGCCGCCGGCGATGCCGATAACTAAAATGTTCTCCATGGTATTTCCTCGTTTTCTTTCTCGTTATGGAAACAGGGGCGTTTCCTTATGGATCATTTAGCCGCTGCCAGGAGCGGCGGATCATGGATGGATCCGGGGCGCTGTTCAAAATGGTCACGCTTCCGGCGGCTTCTTCCAGAAGATCTTTTTCCGCCAGACGGCGTTTCGTCTCCCGGGCGGTGCCGCCGCCGCCTTCCAGCAGCTTTACTTCCGGCCCTAAAATGTGGCCGATGGCTTTGGCTGCGAAGGGGTAATGGGTGCAGCCCAGCACCAGGGCATCCAGTTTGCCGACAAAATCGTCCAGCACGGTGTGCAGGTATGTTTCCAGCTCCGGATCTTCCACTTTCCCCTCTTCAATGAGGGCTACCAGACCCGGTGCGGGGATCTTGGTGATGGTGCAGTTTTCGTCGAACCGGTGCAGCAGCAGGTCGAACTTCTCTTCCCGCAGTGTCACTTCCGTGGCCATGACACCGATGCGGCCCCCGGGGTAGTGGTCTGCCGCTACCTTCAGGGCAGGCTCGATGCCGATGACGATGAGCTCCGGGTAAGCGCTGCGAACATTCTCCACCGCTGCCGCTGTGGCGGTATTGCAGGCGATGACCAGTGCCTTCAGGGGATATTCCTCTGTCAGTTTTTTTGCCGCCGCCAGGGTCAGCCGGCGGACATCCTCCGTGGTGCGGCTGCCGTAGGGGGCATTGGCGGAATCGCCGAAATACAAAAACCGTTCCCCGGGCATCTGTGCCACCAGATGCCGCAGCACGCTGATGCCCCCCAGACCGGAGTCAAATACGGCGATATAATCCTGTTTGCTGTTCATGATCGCCCCCAAAACCTGCGGGGATATCCCCCGTGTTTTTCTGCTGTTACCTAGTTTATCAAATTTTGCGGCAATTGGCAATGGTTCATTGACTTTTTCCTGTAGATTTGTTATGGTGAAGTTATTCTAAGATAATGTGAATCAAGAGTTGCACCTCGTAGGGGGCGGGTCTCCCATCCCGGCGGCCGCAGGCCGCAATCCCTTCCCCCGGGGGAAGCATTTGCCGATTTTGCCGCCGGGCATCAAAGGCTTTTAACTCTTGACTCGCATTAACATCATGGAGGTACCCTTATGAACCGCTATCTGTTTGTCATCGATTACCAGAACGACTTTGTGGACGGGGCTCTGGGCTTTCCCGGGGCGGAAAAGCTGGATGGGCCCATTGCGGAAAAGATCCGCGCCTATGGCAAGGGCCGGGTTTTCTTCACCCGGGACACCCACTTTGAAAACTATCTGGAAACCCGGGAGGGAAAGAATCTGCCTGTTGTCCACTGTGTCAAGGGTACCCCCGGCTGGCAGGTCTACGGCGAAACCGCCAAAGCCCTGGAAGAAGTGGAAGCCAGGGCCATCGACAAGCTGGTCTTCGGCATGGACATCTCTGACCCTGCCACCGCCGCTGTTTTGCCGGAAAGCGCCGACGAAATTGAACTGGTGGGACTGGCAAGCAACATCTGCGTAGTCAGCAACGCCGTGGTGCTACAAAGCAAATATCCGGAGGCAACCATGATTGTGGATGCCGCCTGCACCGATTCCTTCGACAAGGGGCTCCATGAAAAGGTTCTGGATGTTTTGCAGGGTTTCCAGGTGTCCGTTTTGCACCGATAAACCCTTAATTTCCTCCTGCGTTTTTGGTAAGCGTACAAATCTCCGCCTTAGGTGGAAATTAAGCTTGCTTTCAGTCACCTGTTCCTGTATAATGAACCGTATCTTTATACGAAAGGATCTGCCCCTATGAAACAATTTTTCAAAAACTACGGCTTCATCCTGTGTATGCTTCTGGGTATTGTGGCCGGCTGTATCGTTGGCCTGATCTGGCCGGAGTTCGCTCCCAATCTGGAGCCTCTGGGTACCCTGTTCACCAACATGATGTTCTGCTTGGTGGTGCCCATGGTGTTCTGCTCCATCTGCTCTGCCATTGCCAACATGCCCAGTGCCAAGCGGGCCGGTAAGGTCATGGGTGTTACTTTGGCAACCTTCTTCGTCACCGCCGGTATCGCTGCCATTATCATGTACGCCGTGATGCGCATTTTCCCCGTGGTCACCGGTTCTTACGATGTGCCTCAGGCTGACCCCAGTGAAGTCATGGGTGTTGGCGATATGATCGTCAGCTTCTTCACCAAGCCCGACTTTGTGGAGCTGCTGAGCCGCAGAGCCATTCTGCCTCTCATCGTCTTTGCTGTCATTATGGGCTTTGGCGTGCAGATGCAGGGCGGCCCCGAGACCATGACCGCCAAGCTGCTGGAAGACATCACCGGCTGCATCATGAAGGCCGTGCAGATCGTCACTTACTATGCTCCCATCGGTTTCTTCGGCTTCTTCGCCAATCTGGTTGCCACCTACGGCCCGGAGCTGATCGGCGACTTCAGCAAGATTCTGGTGCTGTACTATGTGCTGAGCTTTGTGTACATGTTCACCTTCTTCCCCATTTACGCCCGGTTTGGCGGCGGTAAGGGTGCGGTGAAGGTCATGTTCGCTCACCTGTTCAAGCCCGCTGCCGTGTCCTTCGGCACCTGCTCCTCCGTGGCTACCATCCCCACCAACATGGAAGCTGCCGCCGATACCGGCATTAACAAGGAAGTCAGCAACATCGTTCTGCCTCTGGGTGCCACCATGCACATGGATGGCTCTGCCATGAGCGCCATTATGAAGGTCGCATTCCTGTTCGCCATGTTCGGCCAGGACTTCAGCACCGGTCGTGCCATTCTGGCTATCATCGTGGCTGTGTTCTCTTCCGTTGCCATGTCCGGCATTCCCGGCGGCGGCGGCACCGGCGAGCTGGCCCTGTGCACCATCTTCTTCCCCGAGCAGATGGCCATCGCCTACCCCATGGTTCTGGCTCTGGGCAACCTGATCGATCCTCCCGCCACCATGATCAACTCCGCTGGTGACTATGTGGTAAGCTACATTGTTTCCAAGTACGTTGACGGCAAGGACTGGCTGCAAAAGCAGCTGCATAAGCAGGAAGTGTAACCGCATAAATAACCGGGCATGACGCATAGAATCAGCGTCATGTCCGGTTTTTCGTTGTCAAGGCCGGGATTCTGTGGTAAAATGGCAACAAGAGGTGAAGAATATGAAAACCTGTGTGATTTTCTGCGCTGCCCAGTGCCGGGGCCTGGCCCGCCCCCTGACCGGGGAGGAACTGGTCATTGCAGCAGACGGGGGCCTTGCCCACACGGAAAAACTGGGCATTCCCCCGGATATTGTGCTGGGAGATTTTGATTCCCTTGGCTATGTGCCGACGGGAGCCAACGTTTTCCCGGTGGAAAAGGATGATACCGATGCCATGCTGGCTGTCCGCCGGGGACTTGCAGAAGGCTGTAAACAGTTCTTCCTGTACGGAAGTCTGGACGGCCCCAGACTGGACCATACCGTTGCCAATTTCCAGACCCTGCAATTTCTGGCAGACCACGGTGCCACAGGCTTCCTGGTGGGAAACGCCTGCATGGTAACGGTGGTGAAGGATTCCACCCTCCGCTTCCCGGCAGGAAGGGAAGGAACGATTTCCGTCTTCTGCATGGGCGCAGATGCAGAAGGCGTCACCATTCGTGGCCTTTACTATCCGCTGGAAGACGGTACCCTAAGTGCCGGATTCCCCTTAGGTGTCAGCAACCATTTCACCGGCGAAGCAGCTGAGATTTCCGTCCGGAAGGGCAGCCTGCTGGTAATCTGGGAGGGAAACCAATGGCCGCAGTTCAAAGTTGACAATTGACAGTGGACAGTTGGCTGGAAATGCGGAATGCTGAATACACAATGCAAAGTGCATTCGCATGAGCCGTGCGTAACCGGCGGAACTTGTACATCCATCTACAGGGAGAAAGATTATGTTAACATACGAATTAAAAAAATCCCCCGGGGTGCCGTTGTATGAATCCCTGTACCGCTGTATCCGGGGGGACATTCTCTCCGGAGTCCTGCCCGCCGGGGCAAAATTGCCCTCCAAGCGGGCGCTGGCGCAAAATCTGGAAGTCAGCAAAATCACCGTGGAGACGGCTTACAATCAGCTTTTGGCCGAGGGCTATATCCGTTCCCGGGAAAAGATCGGCTACTTTGTGGAAGCAGTGGAGCATCAGGCCCCGCCGGTTTCTCCGGTTCCGACGCCGGAAACACAGGCAAAACCGGATTATCTGCTGGATCTTTCCGCTAACGGCACGGAGCAGTTTCCCTTCTCCGTGTGGAGCCACCTTCAGCGGCAGATCATGCTGGACTATGGGGAAAAACTCCTGTCTCCCCTGCCCAATCAGGGCATCCGGGAGCTGCGGCAGGCCATTGCCGCCCATTTGGCGGCCTTCCGGGGCATGGAAGTGGATCCGGACAATATCCTCATCGGTGCCGGAACGGATTTTTTGTACAATCTTCTCATCCAACTGCTGGGCCGGGATAAGATCTACGCCGTGGAAGAACCGGGCTACAGCAAGATCCGGAAAATTTACGCCGCCGGTGGCGTGACCTGCGTCAGTGCGGAAATGGATACTCTGGGGGTAAAGCCTGAGACACTTGGCGATGCGGACGTGCTCCACTGCTCCCCTTCCCACCATTTCCCCACGGGACTGGTGACCCCGGTGAGCCGCCGTCAGGAGCTGCTGCGCTGGGCAGGAGAAACAAAATGGATCATCGAGGACGACTACGACTCCGAATTCCGTTTCGATGCCCACCCCAAGCCCGCCATGACCCGGCTGGATGGTCGGGGCCGGGTGATCTACATGAACACCTTCTCCAAAAGTCTGGCACCCTCCATCCGTATCAGCTACATGGTGCTGCCCCCGGCTCTGATGGAACAGTTCCGGGAAAATCTGGGATTCTACAGCTGCACTGTGCCCTCTTTTGAGCAGTATACCCTGGCCCGGTTTCTGGAACTGGGATATTTCGAAAAGCACATCAACCGGATGCGGAAATTCTACCGCCAGCGCCGAAACCGGGTGATCTCCCTGTTGGAAACCTGTGGCTTTGCCCACAGGCTCACCATTCAGGAGCAGGACGCAGGACTGCATTTTCTTTTGAAAGTGGACACCGGATTATCCGATCCGGAACTGGTGGAAAAACTCCGCTCCGCCGGGATCCGGGTCCAGGCCCTGAGCGAATTTTACCACGATGACCGGGAGAATCTGCACACCCTGGTGGTAAACTATTCCGGTGCCAAGGAAGATGCGCTGGAAGAGGCTGTACATCGGTTGGAGGGAATTATGTAACCTTTTGGTGATTGGGCAGTTGTAATCCCTTCCCACAATTATCCTTGCCTTTTCTTTGGGCACAGGTTATAATAACCGTAACATAACACAAAGGAGGCTCTTCCATGGCGATTTCACAGAGTACATACCGGGGCTGTCTGCTGGGCATGGCAGTGGGAGACGCCATGGGCAACACCGTGGACAACCGCAGCTGGCAGGAGATCCGGGAGGATTACGGCCCCAATGGATTGCTTGGCTACGATCTGGTCAACGGCTATGCCGACGTGACCTCCTACACCCAACTGGCGGCCTATACTTGCAACGGTTTGCTCTTCGGTCTGACCCGGGGACAGATGACGGGAAAAATGGCCCCCTTTATCAAGTACATCGCCCTGGCCCAGTGTGAGTGGGCCGGATCCCAGCGGGCCTGGGGCCGCCCCAACCGGAATTACTGCTGGCTGGCCCGGCGGGAAGAAATCTGCCGTCGCCACTGCATGGATACCCGGATGCTGGAGACCCTGAACCGCCGGAATCTGGGTACATTGGAGACACCTTCCAACAATTATACCGGCCCTTACAGTTTGACTTCCGCCATTGGTGTGGGACTGTTCTTCCACGAAGACCGGATGGATCAGCAGGAGATCGACCGCCTGGGTGCGGAAGCCGTGGCGCTGACCCAGGGGGGGCCCGGGGCATTCTTGTCCGGCGCGGTGCTGACCCACATCATCAGCAGGCTTCTGTGGCATCCCAAAGCCAGCCTGAAGAAAATCATTCTGGAATCGGTGGAGGCCATGAAAGAGCAGTTTGGCCACCAGTATTCCCAGGCCTACGACATCGGCACCCTGATCCGCCATGCCGTCACCTATGCGGAAAATCCCGGCATTGCCCCGGTGGAGGTCATGGAAAAACTGGGCTGTGACTCGGCCCCTCAGGTATTGGCGGGGGCGGTTTACGCCAGTCTGGTGAGCCAGGCGGATTTTGACTGGGCCATGATCGTTTCTGTGAACCACTCCGGCCGCAGCGCCGCCGTGGGGGCCATTACCGGTGCCATTCTGGGATTGCGGATGGGATGGGAGACACTGCCGGAATTCTACCTGGAATGTCTGGAACCGGCCCAGGTACTGGCAGAACTGGCCGACGATCTCTACACAGGCTGTCCCATGGAGCAGGGAAACAAGCTCTTTGATCTGGATTGGGATTATAAATACTTAAATGGTGGACAGTGACCAAAAGCAGCGTGCAAATTGCACGCTGCTTTTTTGGCGGATCGTTTTCCAGGGCGGTCATTGGTCGCCATTTTCTTTCCCAATGGGAAGAAAAGAAAAATATTTACAAATCCTTCAGAACTCTTTCAGCAACATGTATTAAAATGATAAACGTAACAATACGCTTAAGGAGCAGTGCACTATGAGTGAACAAAAGCAGCGTGGCGAAGAATTATTCGACAAGCTCAATCTGGAAAAGAAAAAACGCAGAAACAAGATCATCCGCACGGTGGTCATCGTGCTGGCACTGATTGCGGTAGCACTGGTCACTGCCGTGATTCTGCTGCGAAAGTCTGTGGATAACCGGTTTGCCTCCAAGATGGCAGAGGTGCAGGAATACACAGTCGAAACCGGTACCATCCATACCATTGTCACCGGCAGCGGTATTCTGCTGGAGGACGATCTGGAAACCATTGAAATCCCTGCCGGTGTGGAGATCACCGAAGTTCTGGTGGAAGCCGGCGATACCGTCTCTCAGGGAGACCTGCTGGCTACCGTGGACATGGCCACAGTGATGACCGCCCTTTCGGACATGCAGGATCAGCTGGACGATCTGGACGATGACATTGCTGCTGCCAAGGGCGACGAAGTCAGCTCCTATATCCGCGCCGGTGTCTCCGGCCGGGTGAAGCGGATCTTTGCCGAAAAGGACATGGATGTTTCCCTGTGCATGGCAGAAAACGGCGCACTGGCCATTGTCTCTCTGGATGGCTACATGGCGCTGGATCTGGAAACGGAAAAGCTGAGTAAGGGTGACACCGTCACTGTGACCCGGGGCGACGGCACGGAGTTCGAAGGCACTGTGGAATCCGCCGCCGGTGGCAGCGCCACTGTGCTGGTCACCGACAACGGTCCCAAATTCGATGAAGAAGTCACCGTTTCTCTGGACGGCACCACCATCGGCAAGGGCAGGCTCTACATCCACAATCCCCTGGCCGTCACCGGTTACGCCGGTACCATCAGCCAGGTGAATGTGTCTGAGAACAATAAAGTGGATGCTTACACCAGCCTGTTCCAGCTGAAGAACACCAGTTTCTCCGCCAACTATGATACTCTGCTGCGCAGCCGCTCCGATCTGGAAGAAGATCTGATGGATCTTCTGACCATCTACCGGGACGGCGCCATTCTGGCTCCTATGGATGGCCGGATCAGCACCGTTTACTATGACGAGGATACCACAGTCACCTATGCCGGTGTTGCCACGGATCTTCTGAGCCTGTATCCCGATACCACCATGAGTATCACCATTTCCGTGGACGAAACGGACATTCTGTCTCTGGAAGAAGGCCAGAGCGCAGACATCACCGTGTCCTCCGTCAGCAGTGAGGAAGTGTTCCCCGGTACCGTCACCGATATCAGCAAGGTGGCGGATACCTCTACTGGTGTGACCCAGTACAGCGCCGAAGTGACCCTGGACAAGGTCAGCGGTATGCTGCCGGGTATGACTGCCGATGTGGACGTTCAAATCCGGGGCGTGGAAAATGCTCTCATCATTCCCGTGGATGCCCTGCATCAGACCCGGGATACCTACTTTGTCTACACTTCCTACGATGCGGAGACCCAGCAGTACGGCGGTATGCGGGAAGTGCTCATCGGTATGCAGAACGATACCCAGGTGGAGATCCTTTCCGGACTGAACGCCGGCGACAAGGTCTACTACACCGAGGCTGCGGAAAACATCTTCTCCGCCTTCATGTCCATGGGTGGCATGTCCGGTGGCATGTCCGGCGGCAACATGGGCGGCGGAATGCCCAGCGGTGGTGGCAACCGCGGCGGAGATATGGGCGGTGGCCCCAATGGCGGTACGAAGCGGGGAGGCTAAACCATGATCCAGCTTACTGACGTTTGTAAATTCTATCAGGTGGGCGAGGACCGGGTCCGGGCTCTGGACCACGCCACCTTGCACATCAAGCCCCAGGAATTTGTGTCCATCATCGGCCCTTCCGGTTCCGGCAAGTCCACCATGATGAACATCATCGGCTGCCTGGATGTGGCGGATGCGGGACAGTACCTGCTGGACGGTCTGCCCATCGAAAGCTATTCCGAAAATCAGCTGGCAAAGATCCGCAATGAAAAGATCGGCTTTGTATTCCAGCAGTATAACCTGATCCCCAAGCTTACCGCCGAGGAAAATGTGGAACTGCCCCTGATCTATCAGAAAGTTCCCAAGGCCGAGCGAATGGCAAGAGTGAAGCGGGCCCTGGAAAAGGTGAATATGTACCAGCGGGCCAAGCACCTGCCAACGGAGCTTTCCGGCGGTCAGCAGCAGCGTGTATCCATTGCCCGGGCCATCGTCACCAATCCCAAACTGATTTTGGCAGACGAGCCCACCGGCGCCCTGGATTCCAAGACCAGCCAGGAAATCATTGACATTTTCCATGACCTGCATTCCCAGGGCAACACCATTGTCCTCATTACCCATGACAATGACGTTGCCCGGCAGGCACTGCGGACCGTCCACATTCTGGACGGACAGATTTCGGAGGTGAGCCTGTAATGCAATCTTTTACCATGGCTCTGCGCTCGATCAGCTCCAATAAAATGCGTGCCATGCTGACCATGCTGGGCATTATCATCGGTGTTATGGCACTGGTGGTGCTGGTAAGTCTGGTCAACGGCGCCACCACATCCGTCACCGATGCAGTATCCTCTTTAGGCACATCTCTGGTTACGGCTACCATTTCCGACGACAAGGGCAATCCCATCGATCTGGAAGATTTGGAAACCTGGATGGAAGAAGAGCCGGATATCGGCCTGCTGGCCCCTTACAAGACTGCTTCCGTGGTTGGCAAGAACGATGCCAACTACGGCTCCGTCACCGTTTACGGTACCACGGCACCTTACTATGAGATCCAGGGTCTCCAGCTTTCCATGGGTCGCTGGCTGAATCAGGCGGATGTGGAAAACAACAGCTACATCTGCGTACTGAATTATGATGCGGCCGAGGAACTGATCGGCTATCAGGACTGCGTGGGCCAGAGCGTGACCTTCAATAACGTGGAGTTCACCATCGTGGGCGTGCTGGAAGAGGACGAAGATTCCCTTATGTCCATGCTGACCTCCGGCACCCTGGCTGCCTATATCCCCAGCACGACGTTGCTGCGTCTGGCCAGCACCGTCACTTCCGAGGTGACTTCTTTCTACATCAGTGCAGCGGAAGGCGGTACCGTGGAAATGGCAGAAAATGCCATGGAGCGGATCTTGCTGGAGCGCTTCGAGGAGGATGATGACGCCTTCACCCTGTCCACCTCTGCCATGCTGGAGGATGCCATGTCCAACATTACCAACGTGCTTTCCATATTGCTTGGCGGCATTGCAGCCATCTCTCTGATCGTTGGCGGTATCGGCATTATGAACATCATGATGGTCACCGTCACGGAGCGTACCCGGGAGATCGGCATCCGCAAGGCCATCGGCGCCAGCCGGGGCACCATTCTGACCCAGTTCCTGATGGAAGCGGTGGTGCTGTGCATGATGGGCTGCGGACTGGGTATTTTCCTGAGCTGGGCCATTTTGCAGGTGGTCTCCACCGTGGTGGCCAGCACCGGCATCGTCTTTACGCTGGACGGCGGTGTGGTGGCACTGGCAGTGGTATTCTGCTTTATCATCGGTGTGGTGTTCGGGCTGTATCCCGCCAATAAGGCGGCAAAAATGAAGCCCATCGATGCACTGCACTACGGAGGTTAAGATCCTATGGAGAAAACACAAAAAAAGCGGCTGAAGCGGTATCTGCTCTGGGGCGGAGCAGCCGTTTTGGTGGCTGTTCTTGCCCTGATGCCACTGCTGGCGAAAAACAGTGGCACATCGGATGGCCCCACGGCCAGTGTCCTGACCACCACGGTGGAGACGGGAACGATCAGTTCCTCCCTCCGGGGAGGTGGTACCATCACCGTGGATGGAGCGGAGGATGTGACCATTCCTTCCGGAGTGAAGATCACGGAATTTCTGGTGAAAAACGGGGACTATGTTACGGAAGGCACTCCGGTAGCCAATGTGGATAAGGTCAGCGTGATGACCGCCATTACGGAGCTGAATGACACCCTGGACTATCTCCGGGAGGAACTGGAAGATGCCCGGAATGAAAAGGTTTCCGCGTATGTTACGGCCACTGCCGGTGGCCGGGTGAAGAAGGTCTTTGCCCAGGCAGGGGACTCCGTCCAGGATGTCATGCTTCGGGACGGCGCATTGGCTATCCTTTCTCTGGATGGAAAAATGGCCGTGAAGCTGGAAAAGCGCCTGGCCATCACCACCGGTGAGACCGTCACCGTTACTTTGGCAGACGGGGAAGAGGCCGAAGGCCGGGTGGAAAGCAATCTGGATGGCGTAGTGGTCATCACCGTTGAGGATGATGGCTACGAAGTGGGCCAGACCGTCACCGTTAGCCAAAATGGCGAGACCCTGGGCAAGAGCAGCCTTTACATCCACAACGCCTGGAAGGCCACGGCCTATTCCGGCACCATCGAGACCGTCTCCGCCAAGGAGGAAAAGACCCTTTCATCCGGGGCGATCCTGTTTACCCTGAAAGACCGGGATTTTGATGGCGAATTGCAGCACCGGGCCAACCAGCACCGGGAGTACGAGGAGCTGCTTCAGAAACTGCTGACCATGTATGAGACCGGTGTCCTCACCGCTCCCTGTGACGGCGAGATCAGCGGCGTGGACAGCGACAGCGCCCATTTGCTTGCTTCCACGGAAGACGGTTGGGTGCTGACACCGCTGAACAGTAACGAACAGACGTTCTCTGTTGTGCTGCTGAGCAATGTGAAATCTGTGGAAGAATCGGCCAAAACCTGTACTGGAAAAGCTGACTGTCCCCTGTCCCCGGAGGAACATGGAGAAGATGCAGAGTGCCTGTCTCTTTGTACGACAAAGGAAGGTTGCACTTCCAAGCTTCACAAGGACACCTGTATCACCCGTTGCACCCATGCAGATTCCCCGGAGAACTGCACCGCTATCAACCACTATAAGGACTGCATCAAGGCCTGTATCCACGCAACGGAAGAAGGAAAGTGTCCCTCCACCAAGCATTACCTGACCTGTATCGAATCCTGTATTTCCAGCGACGGCACGAAGGACTGTACGGCTACCGGCACCCATAAAACCACTTGTATCAAGTCTTGCACCCACGCAGACGATGCAGCAGGCTGTCCTTCCACCAAGTATCACTACGCTGACTGTGTGAAGAACTGTATCAACAGTACTTCCGTCGATACCATCTGTACTTCCGGCAAGCACCTGATTTCCTGCTACTACTATGGTGTGACCTATACTGCCACGGCCTGTAAGCTGGAAGCCGTAGGCAGCACGGAACTCATTGTCAAGCCGGATACCTCCGGAAAGGTCTACAATGTGACCTACGGACTCACCGGCTGGACCATTGTGGATGACACTCTGACAACCACTACTCTGATTGGAGATTCTCAGACCCTCAGCGCAGCCAATGTTTCTGCTTTCACAGGAAAGGAAGGCGCTGTGTTGCTGGTGATTACCGGACACAAGGGCACGGAAACGATCAACATCGGCCCTGTGGTATATTCCGTAGCGACTACCGATGACTCCACCAATCTGCCTGACAGTTCTGATACCAGCGGCATGACCGGCGGCATGGACATGTCCTCCATGATCGGTGGACTCAGCGGTTTTGGTTCCTACAGCGGCACCTACACCACCCAGACGGAAGACCTCTTCGACCTGGATGGCGAGACCCTGCTCACCGTCACCCCCAGAGATACGGTGACATTGTCCATCTCCATCGATGAGCATGATATTTCCAAAGTCCAACTGGGCCAGAAGGCTACCGTGAAAGTGGCCGCCCTAAAGGGGCAGGAGTATGAAGCGGAAGTCACCGCCATTGCCGTCAGCGGCACCAACAATGGCGGCAGCAGCAAATTCTCTGTGGAGCTGACCTTCGCAATGGACGAGCAGCTGCTGTCCGGCATGAGTGCTTCGGCTGTGATCCCGCAGGAGAGCCGGGAAGGTCTCCGGATCCCCGCCGCCGCCCTTTGTCAGGAAGGGGCAAAGCTCTACGTTTATACCGCTCTGGACGACAATGGCCAGCCTGCTTCCCCGGTGGAAGTGGAAACGGGTCTGTCTGATGGGGAGTATGTGGAAATTCTCTCCGGTCTGGAAGAAGGCCAGCAGGTCTACTATTCCTACTATGACACCCTGGAGCTGGATACCTCCGCCAAGGCGGATAAGTATACCTTCGGCTGAGCATAGGCGCCGGGCATACAACAAGTAACCATAATGCGCCGGGAGCCCGCTACAAAATGCAGCGGGCTCCTTTTGCGCGGTATCCCGGCAGATTGCCAGCCTTTGGCAAAATGCTGACATTTATCCAAAACAGAAACGGTAATTTTATATCGAAAAACGGAAATTCTCTATTTACTTTTGCACGGCATTGTGTTAATATGTATGCGGTGAAGATTGGGAAATCTGTGGATTTTTTTCGGAAAAGTACCCAAAATCCCGGGGAAAATCCATTGCGTTTTGTCTTTTTCAACGATAAATTGGTTTTAACCAACTGCCTTTTTCCGGAAAGGTCAGTGGTCAAAATATCAGGACGAACCGGTGAATTTTTCCGGATGTCTTTTCGGTAAAGGCGCGGCAAAGGTTCCCGGCTTCCCACATAAATCCATTCTACGGAGGTTACTACACAATGGCTCAAAAAGTTCAGTTTGTGGAGACTGTCCTGCGTGACGCAAACCAGTCTCTGATCGCCACCCGTCTGCCTTTCGAGAAGTTCGAGCCCATGCTGGACACCATCGACAAGGCTGGCTACTACGCTGTCGAGTGCTGGGGCGGCGCCACCTTTGACGTCTGCCTGCGCTACCTGAACGAAGATCCCTGGGAGCGTCTGCGCAAGATCCGTGCAGCTGTGCCCAACACCAAGCTGCAGATGCTGCTGCGTGGTCAGAACGTTCTGGGTTACTCCCACTATCCCGATGATTTCGTGAAGCTCTTCGTCAAGAAGGCTGTGGAAAACGGCATCGACATCATCCGTATCTTCGACGCTCTGAACGACACCAACAACCTGAAGGTCGCTATGGAAGCCACCGTCAACGCCGGTGCCATCGCTTCCGGTGCCATCTCCTACACCACCTCTCCTGTGCACACCCACAAGAAGTATGTGGAGATCGTCAAGGAACTGAAGGAAATGGGCGCTTCCACCATCTGCATCAAGGATATGGCCGGTATCATGGGCCCCAAGGAAGCTTACGACCTGGTTTCTGCCATTAAGGACGCCGTTCCCGAACTGCCCATCGACCTGCACACCCACTGCACCACCGGTCTGGCCTTCATGACCTACCTGAAGGCTGTGGAAGCTGGCGTGGACATCATCGACACTGCTATCTCCCCCTTCTCCGGCGGTACTTCTCAGCCCGCTACCGAGACTCTGGCTTACGCTCTGCGTCAGCTGGGCTACGAGGTGGACATCGACGACAAGCAGACCAAGAAGATGGCCGACTACTTCAAGACTGTCCGTGACGGCTACATTGCTGACGGCACTCTGATGCCCAAGTCCATGGCTACCGATACCCAGTGCCTGACCTACCAGATCCCCGGCGGCATGCTGTCCAACCTGCTGAGCCAGCTGAAGCAGATGAACGCTCTGGATCGTCTGGACGAGGCTCTGCTGGAGACTCCCCGCGTCCGCGAAGACATGGGCTTCCCTCCCCTGGTTACTCCCACCTCTCAGATGGTCGGTGTCCAGGCTGTTACCAACGTGCTGCAGGGTGAGCGCTACAAGAAGGTCTCCAAGGAGATCAAGGCTTACTGCCGTGGCGAGTACGGCAAGACTCCCGCTCCCATCAACCCCGAGGTTCAGAAGCAGATCCTGGGCAACGAGCAGCCCCTGACCGGCCGCTACGCCGACTCCCTGGCTCCCATCGTGGAACCCACCCGGGAAAAGCTGGGCGACCTGGCCAAGTCCGACGAGGATGTGCTGAGCTACATCGCCTTCCCCAACCTGGCTGAGAAGTTCCTGGAGGAGCGCAAGGCCAAGGAAGAGAACGTGGTCACCTACTCTATCGTTGAGTGCTGATAGGAGGGTAACATTATGATGTTAGCTTCTTCTCTGGAGAACATCGGCATCCTGGATGCTGCCATCGTGGCAGTGCTGGGCTATGCTGTCGTGTTCTTCGGCCTGATCCTGCTGATGGGCGTTATCATTGCCATGGGCAAGTACTTCGTCTCCAAGGATAAGAAGGCCGCTGCCAAGACCGCCGCTGCCGGTGAGGCCCTGGCCCATGTTTCCGTTCCCGCCGCTGCTCCCGCTGCCCCCGTTGCCGCTCCCGGCACCGCAGGCCAGCTGAAGCTCCACGACGTTAGCCCCAAGACTGCCGCCATGCTCATGGCCATTGTGGCCGATAAGATGGGCAAGCCCCTGAATGAGCTGCGCTTCATTTCCATCAAGGAGGTCAAGTAATCATGAAATATAAAGTTACCCTGAACGGCCGCACCTACGAGGTGGAGGTCGAAGCAGGCAAGGCTATGTGCGTTGCCGAGTACGAGGCTTACGCTCCCACCGCTGCTCCCGTGGCCGCCCCTGTGGCTGCTCCCGTTGCTGCCGCTCCCGTGGCCGCTGCTCCTGTCGCCGGTGGTGTTACCGTCTCCGGTGGCGAGACCGTTACCGCTCCCATGCCCGGCAACATCCTGAAGGTTGCCGTGTCCGTTGGCCAGACCGTCAAGGAAGGCGATCTGATCTGCGTGCTGGAAGCCATGAAGATGGAAAATGAGATCTACGCCCCCTGCGGCGGCACCATCTCCTCCCTGCCCATCGCCAAGGGCGCTACCGTGGACACCGGCGCTACCCTGTGCACCATCGGCGGCACCGCTGTGGCTGCTGCTCCCGTTGCTGCCCCCGTGGCCGCTCCTGTTGCTGCTCCCGCTCCCGTGGCTGCTCCTGCTGCCCCTGTTGCTGCCGCTCCCGTAGCCGGTGAAGCTGTCACCGCTCCCATGCCCGGCAACATCCTGAAGGTCGCTGTCTCCGCCGGTCAGTCCGTGAAGGAAGGCGATTTGCTGGTGGTTCTGGAAGCCATGAAGATGGAAAACGAGATCTTCGCTCCCTGCAACGGCACCGTCGCTCAGGTCCTGGTCTCCAAGGGCTCCACTGTTGACACCGGCGCTACCATGGTCGTCCTCAACTAAGGAGGGCTACTATGAGCATCAATATCGGTGAAATTCTTCTGACCCTGTGGAATGATTCCGGCTTTGCCGCTATCATTTCCGGTTTCCTGTCCGACAACGGCTGGCAGTATCTGGTGATGCTGGCCATCTCCTGCGTGCTGCTGTACCTGGCTATCGTCAAGCAGTTCGAGCCGTTGCTGCTGGTTGGCATCGCCTTCGGCTGCCTGCTGACCAACCTGCCCGGTGCCGGTCTGTACCACAAGGATCTGTGGGACGCTTTCATGGCCGGTGAGATCGGCTACGGCACCATCATGCACGATGGCGGTTTGCTTGACATCTTCTACATCGGTGTGAAATCCAGCCTGTACCCCTGCCTGATCTTCATGGGCGTTGGCGCCATGACCGACTTCGGCCCCCTGCTGTCTAACCCCAAGAGCCTGCTGCTGGGTGCTGCTGCTCAGCTGGGTGTCTTCGCCGCTTTCTTCGGCGGCATCTGCTTGGGCTTTACTGGCCCCGAGGCCGCTTCCATCGGCATCATCGGTGGTGCTGACGGCCCCACCGCCATCTTCCTGACCACCCAGCTGGCTCCCCATCTGCTGGGCGGTATCGCCGTGGCAGCTTACTCCTACATGGCTCTGATCCCCATGATCCAGCCCCCCATCATGAACCTGCTGTCCACTCCTGAGCAGCGTAAGATCAAGATGGTTCAGACCCGTGTGGTCTCCAAGGCTGAGAAGATCATCTTCCCCATCCTGGTTACCATGTTCGTGGCTCTGCTGCTGCCCGACACCGCTTCCCTGATCGGCTGCCTGATGCTGGGTAACCTGTTCAAGGAGACTGGCGTTACCGAGCGTCTGAGCGACACTGTGCAGAATGCTCTGATGAACATCGTCACCATCCTGCTGTCCACCGCCGTTGGTGCCACCATGGTCGGCTCCAACTTCCTGACCCCCGAGACCCTGAAGATCATCGTCCTGGGTGTCATCGCCTTCGGTCTGTCCACCGCCGGTGGTATGCTGGGCGGCCAGGTCATGTACAAGGCTACCGGTGGCAAGGTCAATCCTCTGATCGGCTCCGCCGGTGTTTCCGCCGTTCCCATGGCTGCCCGTGTTTCCAACATCGTCGGCCAGAAGAACAACCCCTCCAACTTCCTGCTGATGCACGCCATGGGCCCCAACGTGGCCGGCGTTATCGGCTCCGCCATCGCCGCAGGCTTCATGCTGAGCGTCTTTGGCTAAGAGATATTCAAAAAATCCTCCGCCAACGGCGGAGGATTTTTTCGTTGACAGTGTTGGAAGCAGTGTAAACACATAGCTTCCCATTCCGGATTCTCATGGACAAGTTGTGACATGCCCATAAATAACCCCCTGCCGCAACTGCGGCAGGGGGTTGAACGTTATTTATAATCCTTCACATTGGTACCGGCGGCCAGGACGCTCTTGCAGTTGGAGCACTTGGAGTCGGTGACCAGAATGTTGTTCTTGTTTACGGATACATCCACCGTTTTGTTACAGCCCGGGCAGTCCACGGTAACGGTGTCGGCAATTCGCTCTTCCACACGCTGGAGGGCGTATTCCATGCTCTCTTTACAGCTGTCGGTGATCTTATCCAGGAAGTTTTCCTCGTTGGCCTCAATGGCCTTGGCAATGCGCACCACCTTCCGGTCGGTGTTGCCGATGGATTCGGTTTCCGTCACGGTGTAGATAGGGGTGTAGCTGTAATCCGTCACCTTGGTGGTGCCGGCGTTGGCATCCTTGGTGATCTCCAGATCCAGAATGATGGAGTAGTTGGTGGCACCCCGGCTGGCATCCCCGAAGAAATCTCCCAGAGAGTAGGCAACCAACGTGCCCTTGCTCTGGTCATAGACGATGGGCTGCAGGGTGTGAGGATGGGTACCCAGAATCACATCCACGCCGTTTTTCTGCATCAGATTCACGATTTTCTTCTGGCTGGAGCTCAGGTCATCGTTGTATTCGCTGCCCCAGTGGAGCATGGCGATGGTGATGTCCGGCTTTTCTGCCTGGACGCTTTTCAGGATGGGAGTAATGCCTTCTTCATCCACTTTTTCGTAGGTGGTGGAGTAGTCCTCATAGAGGATATTCACCAGTCCTTCGTTGCCAGCAGGCATACCACGGCCGCCTAAGCCCTTGGTAAAGGCAACAAAAGCCACTTTTACTCCCTGGATCTCCGTCATGGTGTAGCCCTTGGAAGTGGTTTTCTCCGACTGGGTGGCGTAGGCACCGATGGGTTCCATACCTGCACTGCGGATGGCACTTAAGGTGGCCGTCATGCCGTTAAGGCCGTTGTTGATGGCGCAGGAGTTGGCCATTTGCAGCATATCCACGCCGCAGCCCCGGAGGGCATGGAGCAGCTGGATGGGAGCAGAGGTGGTGTCTGAGCCGTAGGGCTCGCCGCAGACGTTGCCTTCAAAGTTCATCACCGTCAGGTCTGCATCCGCCAAAATGGCGGCCACGTCCTTGAACACGGGGCTGAAATCATAGCCGCTGACACTGACACCGGCATCCACCACTTTCGTGGTCACGTTCAGGTCGCCGGCGGCTTTGATGTGGATGGTGGTAATAGGGCTCTTTTCAATGGCCCGGGTCTCCCGGGTGGTTTCCGGTGCAGTCTCCATCTGGGCCAGAGTTTCCGGGTCCGGTTCCTTTGTGCTCAGCCGGTAGATCCCGACACCGCAGAGGATCAGCACCAGAACCGCCAGGAACATGCTCCGCTTCAACCGCCGGGCTTCTGCCTGACGGCGCTTCTGCTGGGCTTCCCGCCGCTGCTGCCGTTTTTTCATAGCATCTTCATTCTGGGGCATCGTGATCCCTCCTGTTGCTGACGTAGTAATTCATTATACCGCATTTTCCCCCACAAAACAAGGGGAAGAATGTGAACAGTCTTTGTAGAGTGGAGAATCCGTATCGTAGGGCGGGGGCATGCTCCCGCCGAGCCGCAGCAAATTTCCATTCGGTCTGTTTAGCAGGAGATGTCCCGCATATATAACAGTCTTTTGGTAACTTGTTGATTCATTTTGATTCGGGGATGAATTCCACAGGAGTATACTCGTACCATTCAACTAGCCGCTCAATCCTCTCCGTCCGTAGGGCGGGGGCATGCCCCCGCCCTACGGACGCAAATCATTCTGCATTTAAATAGGCTCTTGCTTCTTCCGCATTGCGCAGAATCTCCGCTTTCAGTTCTTCCAGAGAATCGAATTTCCGTTCCGGGCGGAGAAAGTAGTGGAAATGCAACGTGATCTCCCGGTCGTAGAGGTCGCCGCTGTAGTCCAGGATCCAGGGCTCCACGGTGATGTGGTGCCCCTCTACCGTGGGCCGGGTGCCGATGTTGGTAACGGCGGGGTATTCCTTCCCGTCCAGGCAGCAGGAGCAGGCGTAAACGCCAAACTTCGGCACCACCAGCCCCTCTGGCAGCCGTAAATTTGCCGTGGGGATCCCCAGTGTGCGACCCAGTGCCCTTCCGTGGACGACTTTTCCGGTGAGGATATGGGGGTGCCCCAGAAAGCGGACGGCGGTGGCCATATCCCCGCTTTCCAGCTGCTGGCGGATGTAGGTGCTGGATACCCGGATGCCGCCGATGGTCTGCTCCGGCACGATGGCACAGGGAAGATCCAGCTGCTGGCAATACCAGCTCAGCACCGAGGCGTTGCCCTTGCCTTTGTAGCCGAAGTGGAAATCCTCTCCGCAGACAAAGCCTGCCGCACCGTAGTCCCGGCGGAGCAGGCTGAGAAAATCCTCCCAATCCATACTGCGCATGGCTTCGTTAAAAGGCAGCGTCACCACGCTTTCCATAGAAAAGTGCTGCTTCAGCAGCCGCTCCCGGTCGGCGGCGGTGTTGATGAGCCGGGGGGCGTTGCCCATGACCAGCTGATCCGGATGATCCCCGAAGGTCACCACACCGGCCCGGTAGCCATACTCCCCGGCAATCTCCCGGCAGGCTTTCAACAGGGCGGCGTGGCCCACATGGACCCCGTCAAAAAAACCCAGGGCGTAAATCGTGTTGTTGTTCATATTGTCTCCGCCTGTTATTCGGCTACATCGAAAAAGCTCTTAACAGTTGACATAACACTGTTTTCGACCTTTGCCAGCATGAGAAATTCTCCGCTTTGGCTGTAGGCGCGATAGGTTCCGTCAGGCATGGACAGGGTGAAGCTGTTGCCGTTGCGGCAACGCTTTTCCTGATTGGCCGTCAGGGTCACTTCCGGGTAGTTCCGGAACATGGTATCCACACCCCGGAGATAGTTTTCCGGTTCCTGTTCTTCCAGAAGGGCCAGCAGGGGTACGGATTCCTGGATAGTGTATTCCCCGGCGGTGGTGCGCCGCAGCTCGGCCATGCAACCGCCGCAGCCCAAAGCGTTACCAATGTCCTTGCACAGCGTACGGATATAAGTACCCTTGGAGCATTTCACCCGGAGCCGGAGGGTGGTTTCCCCCATGTCCAGCAATGTCAGCTCGTGGATGGTAATGGGGCGGGGCTTCCGCTCCACCTCTTTGCCCTTCCGGGCCAGGTCGCAGAGCTTCTGGCCGTTGACCTTCAGGGCGGAGTACATAGGCGGCACCTGCAAAATCTCTCCCCGGAAAGATTCCAGCACTTCCTCCACCTGTTCCCGGGTGACGGAAACTTCCTTTTCTTCCAGAACGGTGCCGGTGGTATCCTCGGTATCCGTGGTCAGACCCAGCTGCAATACCGTTTCGTAGGTCTTTTTCGCATGTTCAAAAAATTCCACACCCCGGGTGGCCCGGCCTACGAACACCGGCAGCACGCCGGTGGCCATGGGATCCAGGGTTCCGCCGTGGCCGATCCGCCGGGTTTGGAACACCCGCCGCAGCCGGGCCGTCACATCCTGACTGGTCCACCCCTGGGGTTTGTCGATAATTACGATTCCATTCATCCATTCAGTTGACAGTTGACAGTGAATAGTTGACAGTTTTGATTCCGGAAACAGAAAATGCGCATAATCCAAAAAGCATGTCATTCCGAGCGAAGTCGAGGAATCTACGCACAATATTGACCTTTGTGGTAAAATCGGTGCGAAGATCCCTCCACTCGCTTTGCTCGGTCGGGATGACCAGGCTTTTTCTGGTGCATTTGCAGTCCGGAGAAAACGCCCCTATACGATTGTTAACCGTTTTCCTCCTCATCGTAATGTTTGGACAGTTCCCTTACAGTTGCGGTTGATTGTCTCCGGTTGAATGGTTCTGCATTCACCAAAAACTGGCAATTGTCAACTGTCCACTGCTGGCATTGTCACAATGCCAGCATGGCTTCTTCCACTTTTTCGGCTGCCGCTGTCAGGGGCAGGTGCATACTTGCACCGGCGGCACCCTTATGGCCGCCGCCGCCGAATTGGGCGGTGACTACCGTGGCATCGAAGCCGGGGACGGCACGGACGGAGAGTTTGGTTTCTCCTTCTATGCCCTCCCGTAAAGTCGCTGCCATATGGACGCCGGCCACGGTCCGGGGGAAGGAAGAAATGTTGTCCATATCGTCCTCCGTCACGCCGATGGCCTCTTCCACGGCTTTGGGGATGGCGCAGACGGCCATCTCCCCGTTGCGGATCAGCTTCATATGATCCACGATCCAGGCCTGCATCCGCAGACGGCCCAGAGTATTGGTTTCAAACAGCTCCTGATTCAGCTGGTACACCCGTGCCCCGGTAGCGGCGCAGGCAGCGGCCACGGCGAAGGTGTGGGCGGTGGTGTTGCTGTAGCGGAAGCAGCCGGTATCCGTGGAGGTTCCCACATACACCGCTTCGGCAATGGCGCTATCCATGGTGACCCCCATGATCTCCAACACATCCCAGGTCAGTTCTGCGCAGGAGGCACTGCCCCCGTCCACCAGTTCTGCATCGGTGAAGGAGGTGGCAGAGCTGTGGTGATCGATCCGCAGATCGATTTTGCCCAGCAGATGCTCGAAGGCTTTGGGAAGCATACTGGGAGAGGCCACATCCACGCTGACGATGGTATCGCCCGCTTCCATGGCTTCCTTGGTCAGCCCTTCATGGAGCCAGGAAAACCGGGAGGTCACTTCCTCATTCCGCAGCACATGGGCGGTCTTGCCTAGCTGCCGCAGTCCCAGGCACAATGCGGCGGTGGAGCCGATGGTATCCCCGTCCGGGCGGCGGTGGGACAAAATGGTAAAATGATCGTGCTCCGCCAGATAGGCGGCACACTCAGATCTCGTCAGAATCTTCATCGTGCTTCACTCCCAGAGAGTTAATGAGGTTCAGCATTTTTGCGCCGTAGGTGATGGAATCATCCTGAGCCCAGACGATCTCCGGGGCGTAGCGCAGCCGCAGATTGCTGCCCAGCTGACGGCGCAGGAATCCGGCGGCGGATTTCAGACCCTTCATGGCCTCGGCGGCTTTGTCTTCCTGTAAGAAGGAAACATAGACCTTGGTATAGCGCAGATCCGGGGTGGTTTCCACACGGGTGATAGAGATCATCACATCCTGCACACGGGGATCCTTTACGGATCGCAGCAGAGAGGACAGTTCCTTCTGGATCTCCTCGTTAATCAGTAAAATACGGTTTTGTGCCATAATATATTCTCCTTATGGTAATGGGGCTATATGCACTTTGTAGGGCGGGGGCATGCCCCCGCCGATCAGGTAATCGTACGCTGGCGGTCAGTTGAATGGTACAGGACACCCCATATTTTCCTTTCAACGAACCGTTTTGAAACTTATAGCTGGTCGGCGGGGTCATGACCCCGCCCTACGAAAATGGTTGGTAAGACACACCACATCCAAATAGCCAGAAACCCGCCGTGCCGCACAGGCGGCGCGGCGGGGAATAAATTATCTCTTAACTTCCTGCATGGCGAAGCATTCGAAGATGTCGCCTTCCTTGATGTCGTTGTACTTGACAACGCTCATGCCGCACTCGTAACCGGCGGTGACTTCCTTGACGGCATCCTTGAACCGCTGCAGGGAGCCGATCTCGCCTTCGTGGATAACGATGTTATCTCGGAGGATACGAACCTGAGCGTCTCTTGCAACCTTGCCGTCCTTGACCATACAACCGGCGATGGTGCCGATGGCACTGACCTTGTAGGTCATGCGGACTTCGGCGTGGCCAATGACCACTTCCTCATACTTGGGAGCCAGCATACCCTTCATAGCGGCCTCAATCTCATCAATGGCATCGTAGATAACACGATAGAACCGCATATCCACGTTGGCACGGTGGCCGGAAGCCTGAGCGGCAGCATCGGGACGGACATTGAAGCCGACGATGATGGCACCGGAAGTGGAAGCCAGCAGCACATCGCTTTCATTGATGGCGCCGACACCGGCGTGGATGACCTTGACCCGGACTTCCTCGTTGGAGATCTTCTCCAGAGAAGCCTTCACGGCCTCGGCGGAGCCCTGAACATCGGCCTTGACGATCAGGTTCAGGGTCTTCATCTCGCCCTCCTGCATCTTGGCGAACAGATTGTCCAGAGAGACCTTCTGCTGCATCTTGGCAATGGCATCCTTCTGAGCCTGTTTCCGCTGCTCCACCAGCTCACGAGCCATACGCTCGTCGGTAACGGCGTTGAACTCGTCGCCGGGGGCGGGGACTTCGGCCAGACCGGTGATCTCAACAGGGATGGAGGGGCCGGCAGTCTTGACGGTGCGGCCCTTGTCGTTGGTCATGACACGGACACGACCCACGGCAGTACCGGCGATGACGATATCGCCCTGCTTCAGGGTACCGTTCTGCACCAGCAGGGTAGCCACGGGGCCACGGGTCTTATCCAGACGAGCCTCGATGACGGTGCCCTTGGCACGGCGGTTGGGGTTGGCCTTCAGCTCCTGGACTTCGGCAGTCAGCAGCACCATTTCCAGCAGTTCGTCCAGACCCTTGCCGGTCTTGGCGGAGATGGGCACGATGATGGTATCGCCGCCCCACTCTTCGGG
>CAYXUI010000021.1:0-26259 GCA_964468195.1 uncultured Oscillospiraceae bacterium
AAAATACTTGTCCACAAATTGGTTATATACGGCGTTCTTCGGCTTGCCCATCCGGCACAGCACCGCATCGGAGACGTGCTCCGGGGCGACTTTCAGCTGGCCGGAGATATGGTACTGCACCAGCTCCTTGAAGAAGGTGTCCTTCTTGTCCGCCAGCAGATAGTCGAAGCGGATGCCGCTGCGGACGAAGACCTTCTTCACTCCGGGAATTTTCCGCAGTTGCCGCAGCAAGGCGATGTAATCGGAATGATCGGCCTTCATGTTTTTACAGGGAGTGGGGTACAGGCACTGCCGTCCGCCGCAGGCACCCTTGGTCAGCTGCTTTTCACAGGCCGGGTGGCGGAAGTTGGCGGTGGGGCCGCCGACATCGTGGATGTAACCCTTGAAATCCTTGTCCTTTACCATAAGCTCCGCTTCTTTGAGAATGGATTCATGGCTCCGGGTCTGGATGATGCGGCCCTGATGGAAGGTCAGTGCGCAGAAGGAGCAGGCACCAAAGCAGCCACGGTTGGATACCAGACTGAACTTGACTTCCTCAATGGCAGGCACGCCCCCGGCCTTGGCGTAACTGGGGTGCCAGGTGCGCTCATAGGGAAGGTCGTATACATCATCCATTTCCTGGGTGGTCAGGGGCTTCTGGGGGGGATTCTGCACCACAAATTCCTTGCCGTAGGGCTCTGCCAGCCGCTTGGCGGTGAAGGGGTCACAGTTGCCGTACTGAATTTTGAAGGACTCGGCGTAGGTTTTCCGGTCGGCTTTCAGCTGTTCGAAGCTGGGCAGGACAATAGTGGGCAGGCTTTCGTCCAGCTCCGTGGCACGGAACACCGTGCCGTCGATGTAGGTGATATCCCGGACATTTAGGCCGGAGTTCAGGGCATCGGCGATCTCCACAATGGACTTTTCTCCCATGCCGTACATCAGCAGATCCGCCTGAGAATCCAGCAAAATGGAGCGCTTCAGGCTTTCGGACCAGTAATCGTAATGGCCCAGCCGCCGCAGGCTGGCTTCAATGCCGCCGATGAGGATGGGCACATCCCGGTAGCTCTGGCGGATCAGATTGCAGTAGACGATGGTGGCGTAATCCGGCCGTTTGCCCATACAGCCGCCAGGGGTGAAGGCATCAGTCTTCCGCCGGTGCTTGGTGACGGAGTAATGATTGACCATGGAATCCATATTGCCACCGGACACCAGAAATCCCAGCCGGGGACGGCCAAAGACATCGATGGATTTGGGATCACGCCAATTGGGCTGGGAAATGATGCCCACGCTGTAGCCGTGACGCTCCAGGATCCGGCTGATAATGGCGTGGCCAAAGGAAGGGTGGTCAACGTATGCGTCACCGATGACGTACACGAAGTCACACTGCTCCCGGCCACGCTCCAGCATTTCCTGTTTGGTTATGGGCAGAAATGCCATATTCTACCTCCAAATGAATGTATTTTTCTTGTTGTTTATCATGTGCTGCGCACAAAAGCCTTCCCCTCAGGGGAAGGTGGCACGGCGTTAGCCGTGACGGAAGAGGTCTTGGCTCCCCCTGTGGGGAGTTGGCTGAAATCTTTGATTTCGGTCTGAGAGGGCAATCATACCCCCTCTCCGTCACGGCTTACGCCGTGCCACCTCTCCCAAAGGGAGAGGCAAGGCTTTTGTCAATTGCGTGTAGCGCCTTACTTATGCTGCACCTTCTCTTTGGTGCCGTCGGGCCGGACGATGTAGGTGTTTTCTAGCTGACCCACCAGATTGGCCTTGACGGAATCGATGTAGATCCGGCGGAGCTTGTCCCGCTCGGCCAGTTCCTCATCGTTCAGTCCTTCTGCTTTATTCTTTGCCGCCAGTTCATTGATGCGGGCGATGACTTCGTTCATGTTCATACTATTTACCTCATACATAGCGGTGGATCACCACTGAAATTCTGTCTTTCTTTGTTTTGCCACCGATGGCGTGGAGTTGGATTTTCCCCAGACCCCGGACGGAGATTTTGGTACCTTCTGTTACGGGCTTGTCCGGCTTTTCACAGGGCAGACCGTCAATGGCGGCCTTTCCGGTGGTAATATATTGCGCTGCCAGAGACCGGCCAATGCGGAAGCCGGAAGCGATGATGCTGTCCAACCGCAAAGATGCCATGGTGTCCCGGATCTCCTTTACTTCCGGTTCCGGAATGGCTGCCTCCGTAAGGGGGATTTTCTGTAGATGCAGCTTGACCCGACCGGCGGAGGTGAAATTTTGCAGGATATAGGGGGCGATCTCTTCGGTGACGAAGAAATCACAACTGCCTTTTCCCACACAGATATCCCCAACGGTCTCCCGGCGGATACCGGCACCCATGAGGGCACCGAGAAAATCCCGGTGGCTGAGACTGCCATTTTCATAAAAGTCTGCCCGAAGGCAGACACAGGGGGAGTCCTCCCGGTAAAGGGAATCTTCCTCCAGATATTCCGGCAGGTAAATGAGCATTTTTCGCTCGGCGTCACCATAGCCACCGAAAGCATGCAACCCTTCCGGCTGGCCGAAGAGATACCGGCTCAGCTCCAACTCTCTGGGAGAGAGAAAGCCGGTGTGGACGGGGATGTTTTTCTGCATCCCGGTGTTTATTTTGTCCCAAAGTTTGGCAAGGAGCAATTTGTCCTCGCTGTTTTGGGCGATTTTATCGATATTTTTTCGATCCATGGTATCACCAAAGGCATTATATCACAGTTTTATCAAACTGAAAAGAAGTTTTTCTTGTGCCGGAGGGAAAAATAGGCTATAATGGGGGAGAAAATGGAGAGGTGTGTGCAATAGTGGAGGAACAAAGAGTGCAAGGCTCGTAGGGCGGGGGCATGCCCCCGCCGCTCCGGCAAGACGACCGGGCGGTTAGCTGTACTCTGCCACTTAAGGGTTGGGCATTTTCTATTCAACCAACCGGGTAAAAACCGGAAGGTTGTCGGAGGGGGCATGCCCCCTCCCTACGAAAACGGATACTCTTGGTTCGCAATGACACCAGTTACTTGGAAAGGAAAACGTTATGACCATTGGGATCATTGGCGGCGGGGCCAGCGGTATGGCGGCGGCTTTGGCTGCGGCGGGAAATCAAAATACGGAAGTTATCCTGCTGGAACGGCAGGCCCGGGTGGGGCGGAAATTACAGGCTACCGGCAATGGCCGCTGTAATTTGACCAATCTCCATGCCGGGGAAACCGGCTACCATGGGGAGAATGCCGCCTTTGCCGACTATGCACTGGAAGCCTTCCCGCCGGAAAAAGCCCTGGACTGGTTCCGTTCCTTGGGACTTTTTACCGTGGCGGAGGACGGTGGCCGGGTGTACCCTTACTCCGATCAGGCCAATTCCGTGGTGGATGTGCTGCGGTTTGCCCTGGAAAAGCCCAATATCGCCGTGAAATTGGGCTTTGAAGTGGAAAAAGTGAAGAAAACTGCCGAGGGTTTCCGGCTGGAAAGCAAGGAAGAGGCGATCCTTTGCGACAAGCTCATCATCGCCTGTGGAGGGCTCGCAGGGAGTAAGCTGGGGGGGACCATGTCCGGTTACAAGCTCCTGCGCGCCTTCGGCCACAAATGTACCAAACTTCGGCCCAATCTGGTGCAGCTGAAATCTTCCTGGAATGGGGTGGGGGCACTGAAGGGCGTCCGGGCCAATTGCCATGCGGCCATTTATCACGATGGTATGCTCCATCTGGAGAGCACCGGGGAGCTGCAATTTACGGAATATGGCCTGTCCGGCCCGGTGATTTTTGAAGTCTCCCGGGATGCCTGCCAGGGTGGCGGAAATTGGCTGTGCCGCCTGGACTTCCTGCCGGAGGTGGAGGAAGAGACCCTGCTGGCAGAGCTTTTACGGCGGAAACAGACCAAGCTGCCTGCTTCCGAGCTGCTTACCGGAATTTTGCACAACCGTCTGGGCAGAGTTTTGACCCAGGCAGCGGGTATCAGCGGCAACCGCCTGATTGCTGAGCTGGAAGAATACGAACTGCGCCAACTGGCGGCACTGACCAAATGCTTTGAAGTGGGGCTGACGGAGCCCATGGGCATGGACAACGCACAGGTCACCGCCGGCGGCATCCTGACGAAAGATTTTGACGATACAACCATGGAAAGTCGGCTGGTTCCCGGTCTTTACGCCTGCGGAGAAGTGCTGGATATTGACGGCGACTGCGGCGGCTATAATTTACAATGGGCGTGGAGCTCCGGCCGACTGGCGGGGCTCAGCGCAGGAGGAACAGTATGATTCGTTTGCGGGATATTCCCTTACCCCCGGAGCACAATGCACACCAGCTGCAATTTGAAGCGGCCCAGATGCTCCACGTTTCCAATTCCAAAATCCGGCAGCTTCGCATCGTCCGCCGCAGTGTGGATGCCCGGAAGAAGCCGGATATCAAGATTATTTACACCATCGATGTGGCGGTGGAGGGCAACGAGAAGAAAATTCTCCGCGCTTCCGGCTGCAAGCGGGCGTCCATTGCCCCGGTGTCTTACTACAAAGCCCCCAAGAATATCCCGGTTCAGGGACAGCGGCCGGTGGTGGTGGGCTTCGGCCCGGCGGGCATGTTTGCCGCGCTGGTTCTGGCTATGGCAGGCTGGAAGCCTCTGGTGTTGGAACGGGGTGAGGATGCTGCCAGCCGTCACGAAAAAGTGCAGAAATTCTTTGCCGGGGGAGCACTGGACCCCAGAAGCAATGTCCAGTTTGGGGAAGGCGGCGCCGGAACCTTCTCCGACGGCAAGCTGAACACCGGGGTGAACAATCCCCGGATCGGCTGGATTTTGGAGCAGTTCGTCAAGGCCGGTGCCCGGGAAGATATCCTCTACGATGCCAAGCCCCATGTGGGCACCGATGTTTTGCTGACGGTGGTGCAGAATCTGCGGCAGCGGATTATTTCTCTGGGGGGCGAAGTCCGGTTCAACACACAAGTCACAGGTTTGCTGGTAGAAAACGGCAGCCTGACTGGATTGAAAATTGAATCCGGGGAGATCATCCCCTGTGACAAGGCAGTATTCGCCATTGGCCACAGCGCCCGGGATACCTTTGCCATGCTGGAGGAAACCGCCGTTCCCATGGAGCCCAAGCCCTTTGCCATGGGCGTGCGCATTGAGCATAAGCAAAGTCTCATCGACGAGAGCCAGTATGGCCGCATCGACCCGGTGCTGCCTCCGGCGGATTACAAGCTGGTGCAGCATCTGGAAAACGGTACGGTGTACACCTTCTGCATGTGCCCCGGCGGTCAGGTGGTGGCGGCAGCTTCGGAAGAAGGCCGGGTTGTCACCAACGGCATGAGCAACGCTGACCGGGACGGAGAAAATGCCAATGCCGCCCTGCTTGTAACGGTGAATCCGGCCCAGTTTCCCTACGAAGGCGCCTTGGGCGGTATGCGCTGGCAGCGGGAAATCGAGGAAAAAGCTTATCAAATCAGCGGAAGATATCAGGCGCCTGCCCAGCTGGTGGGGGATTTCCTGGCAGGGAAAGCAAGTGTTGGCCCAGGAAACGTGGCTCCCAGCTATCGCCCCGGTGTCCACTGGTGTGATCTGCGGGAAGTTTTGCCGGAGACCATCACCGGCAGCATTGCCCAGGCGCTGCCTCTGCTGGATGGGAAGCTGAAGGGCTTTGCATCCTATGATGCGGTGATGACAGCCCCGGAGACCCGGAGTTCTTCCCCGGTGCGGATCCTGCGGGACGAAAGCCGCCAGTCTGCCATCCGTGGTCTGTATCCCACAGGAGAGGGCGCAGGTTATGCCGGTGGCATCATGTCCGCCGCCATTGATGGCATGATGACAGCGGAAGCGATTTTGGGAATAGACGATTAACAGGCAAAAGGAGCCGGAACGCACAGCGTTCCGGCTCCTTGCAACGTTATGGAATGAATCAATCCGGCTGATATTTGGTTTTCCATTTGCCTCCCAGCATTCTGGGGACGAAGAAGCCGGTTCTGCACACCCAGTCTGCCACCATGGCGATCCATACGCCGGTGGCACCCCAGCCGAAGTGGACGCACAGCAGCCAGGAGCCGAAGATCCGGCACACCAGCATGGAGCCGATGCCCACCCACATGGTGAATTTCACATCGTTGGCCGCCCGGAGGGCATTGGGAAGCACAAAGGACACCGGCCAGAAAACAATGGCCAGTCCTGCATGGATGGTGGAAAGCCGCATGGCCAGATCCCTGGTCTCCCCGGAGAGGGCACCGTAGAAACCCACCAGCTGGCTCATAAAGATCAAAACCAGCACGTTGCTGGCACCCTGAAGCAGGTAGCTCCAGAGCATCATCTTTTTGGTGTAGTAGGTCACCTGTTTTTCGTCCCGGGCACCGATGCACTGACCCACCACAGTGACCATGGCAAGGCCCATGGCCTGGCCGATGATGATACCCAGCCGGTCAATATTGCCTGCCACAGCGTTGGCAGAGACCTGAGAAGTGCCAAACAAAGTGATCATACTGGCAACGATGAGCCGCCCCAGAGAAAAGAAGCAGTTTTCACAGGCAGAGGGCACGCCAATACGCAGAATATTGCCCATCATCTTGTGATCGATGCAGGTAAGCCCCTCTTTTGTGGGGCGCAGGGTCACATCGGGCTTTGCGACTTTGACCATCATGTGCACACCGGCCACCAGCCGGGATACCAATGTGGGCACGGCCACACCGGCCACACCCCAGTGCAGAACAAAAATGCAGAAGGCATTGCCTGCTACGTTGATGATGTTCATCACCATGCTCACCTGCATGGACACCTTGCTGTTGCCCACGCTGCGGAAAATGGCAGCGCCGGCGTTATACAGAGCCAGAAAGGGGAAGGACAGGGCGGTGATCCGCAGATAAAGAAGCCCCGCTTCTTTCACATCCGCTTCGATGGCACCGAAGCACAGCATCAGCAGTTCCTCGGAGAAAATCAGACAGGGAACCATAATGAGAATGCCCAGGGCAGTGGCCATCAGAATCAGCTGTCCGGCACTGCGCCGGGCTTTTTCCAGATTTTTGGCACCCAGCAACTGGCTGGTAATGACAGCACCACCGGTAGCCAGGGCGGAAAACAGCACCAGAATCACCGCTGCGATCATATCCACCAGTGATACACCGGAAATGGCGGCTTCACCCACAGCGGAGACCATGACGCTGTCCGCCATGCCCACCAGAATGGTCAGTCCCTGCTCAATGATCAGGGGAATGATGAGTTTGATCAGGCTTTTATTGGAAAACAGTTTCTCCTGCACGATATCAGCACCTTCTTCTAAATATTCCAGTAAGAAGTATAACATTGCCGGCAGAAAAATGCAATCTTTTCCTATTGGGAAGAAGAACGGGAAATGCAGGGGACGGCGCCCGCGATACCCCGGTTGCGACAAATTTTGGCGCAGAAAAACAGGGCGGGAAAATATCCCCGCCCTGTAACATCAATTATCAGCTTTTCATGGTCAGTTCCCCGTTTTCTTCGTCCACGGTGACGGTCTGGCCGGGGAGAATATCGCCCCGGAGGATCCGCTTGGAGAGCATGGTCTCCACGGTATGCTGGACATACCGGCGCAGAGGCCGGGCACCATACTGGGGATCGTAAGCCGCATCCACAATGGCGCTCTTGGCTGCCGGAGTCAGTTCTACCCGGATCTGCTGGTTTTCCAGACGGGAGTTGAGCTTGTCGATCTGCAGATCGATGATCTTCGTCACGTTGTCCTTGGTCAGGGGCTTGTAGAAGACGATCTCATCCAGACGGTTCAAAAATTCCGGCCGGAAGGAGCGGCGCAGTAGTGCCTGCACCTGAGATTTTGCATTTTCGTCAATGGTGCCGTCATCGTTGATGCCACCCAGCAGATACTCACTGCCCAGGTTGGAGGTCAGAATCAGAATGGTGTTCTTAAAGTCCACCGTCCGGCCCTGAGAGTCGGTGATCCGGCCGTCATCCAGTACCTGCAACAGAACGTTGAACACATCCGGGTGAGCCTTCTCCACTTCGTCAAAGAGCACCACGGAGTAAGGCTTCCGGCGGACGGCTTCCGTCAGCTGGCCGCCTTCTTCATAGCCCACATATCCGGGAGGTGCGCCGATGAGCCGGGACACGGAGAATTTCTCCATATATTCGGACATATCGATCCGCACCAGATTGCTTTCGTCGTCGAACAGTGCCTGAGCCAGCGTTTTGGCTAGCTCCGTTTTGCCCACGCCGGTGGGGCCAAGGAACAGGAAGGAACCGATGGGACGGTTGGGATCCTGAATACCCGCCCGGCTGCGCTGGATGGCCTCTGTGACGGCCTGTACGGCCTCGTCCTGGCCCACAACACGCTTGTGCAGGGTCTTGTCCAGGGTTAGCAGTTTCTCCCGCTCTCCCTGCACCAGCCGGGATACGGGAATACCGGTCCAGCGCTCCACGATCTTTGCGATTTCTTCTTCCGTAACGTGGTCCCGCAGAAGGTGACTGTCTTTGCTCTGTTGGGCCCGGCGTTCTTCCTCCGCCAGTTGCCGCTGGGCTTCCGGCAGACGGCCATATTTCAGCTCCGCTGCTTTCTCCAGATCATAGCGCTGTTCGGCAGCTTCGATCTGACGGTTCAGATCTTCGATGTTTTCCCGAAGCTGCTGCACTTTGGAAATGGCGTTCTTTTCGTTTTCCCACTGGGCCTTTTGGGCGTTGAAGGATTCCCGGGCTTCTGCCAGTTCCTTTTGCAGTTCGGAAAGGCGGGCTTTGGAAAGATCGTCCTCTTCCTTCTTCAGGGCAGCTTCTTCGATTTCCAGCTGGATGATCTTCCGGGATACCGCATCCAGCTCCGTGGGCATGGAGTCCATTTCCGTGCGGATCTGGGCGCAGGCTTCATCCACCAGATCGATGGCCTTGTCCGGCAGGAACCGGTCGGTGATATACCGGTGGGACAGTGTGGCGGCGGCGATGATGGCGTTGTCCGCAATGTGAACACCATGGAACACTTCATATCGTTCTTTCAGGCCCCGGAGGATGGAAATGGTATCTTCCACCGTGGGCTCGTTCACCAGCACGCTCTGGAACCGGCGCTCCAGGGCGGCATCTTTCTCGATATACTGCCGGTATTCATCCAGGGTGGTGGCGCCGATACAGTGCAGTTCGCCCCGGGCCAGCATGGGCTTTAACAGATTGCCGGCATCCATGCTGCCTTCGGTCTTACCTGCACCGACGATGGTGTGCAGTTCATCGATGAACAGGATGATCCGGCCTTCCGACTCCCGGACTTCGTTCAGCACGGCCTTCAGCCGCTCTTCAAATTCGCCCCGGTACTTGGCACCGGCGATCAGGGCACCCATGTCCAGGGAGAAAATGGTCTTATCCTGCAACTGCTTGGGCACATCCTTCTTCACGATCCGCTGAGCAAGACCTTCCGCAATGGCGGTTTTGCCCACACCGGGTTCGCCAATCAGGACGGGGTTGTTCTTGGTCTTTCGGGACAGAATGCGGATGACGTTGCGGATCTCTTCGTCTCTGCCGATGACCGGATCCATTTTCTGCTCCCGGGCCCGCTTGACCAGATCCGTGCCGTACTTTTCCAAGGCATCATAGGTGCCTTCCGGGGAATCGGAGGTGACCCGCTGGTTGCCCCGGATGGATTGCAGGGCTTTCAGCACATTCTCTTTGGTAATGCGGTAGGTGGTAAACAGTTCCTTGACATCGCCACGGGCGGTTTCCAGCAGTCCCAGGAACAGATGCTCCACGGACACAAATTCGTCCTTCATAGTCTTGGCCTGGGCCTCGGCGGCGGTGAGGGCGGCGTCGGTGTCGGCGGTAATGTAGAACCGGTCGGCTTCCCGGCTGCCGTGGACTGCGGGGATTTTGCGAAGTTTGTCCTCTGCGGCGGCAGTGAGACTTTCCACCGTCACGTCCATCTTCTTTAACAATTGGGGAACAAGACCGCCATCCTGCTTCAACAGGGCCAAAAGCAGGTGCAGTTGCTCCAATTGCTGGTGATTGTTCGCCACAGCCAGCTGCTGGGCACTCTGGACAGCTTCCAGAGATTTCTGAGTGTAATTGTTCAGATTCATAGCCATCCTTCTTTCTTGGCTTAGCACTCTTGTGTGGAGAGTGCTAATTCATTTGTCTTCACTATACTCCTTTTGGGAAAAAAGTCAAGACCCCGAAGGGAAACGCAACAAATTGTTTACAAACCCGTATGTTGCAGTAAACTGTGGGCGAAGTACACAAAACAGCCTGCCCAAATTTTCACTGCTTCATACTTTCTTGATATTTTCACCCTTATTTTTTAATACCGGGGGGATATAATAAAGACAAAGCAATGGATTTTCATTCTTTTTCATTTTCTTACCTCTCTTTTTCTCGAGAAAGACCCCCGGATTGGTCTGGTCAACCAATCCGGGGGTCTTTCGTTTCCTTATGCTGTTTTGCAGGAGATCAGGGGGTGCGGAGGAAGATCTCTCCGTTCTGGCACCAGTGAATTTCCAAACCTGCGTCCAGGAGACTCTGCGCGGCGCTGTCAGACCAGTTTCTGCTGGTATATACCGTCGCCATTTGCAACACCATTTCGCCACAGCTTAAGGTATCACTGAGGCACAGCAGACTGCTGACTGCCGTGGTGGAAACGCCGGTCTCCGTGCTCAGATAACCGCTGACCACCGTTTCATCGGCATAGATATAGTAGTGCCAGCGTTCGTCAGAGGAAAGGGGGAAATCCCGGAGAGAGACGATGGATTTGGGAACCTGATAGGCAATCGCCACAGGCTCTGTGCTGCTCTTTGCGGGCTGGGCATACCAGCAGAGGGTATAATCCTCCCGGTTGTCCAAATTCCGGATAAAGCCGTCCTGGCTGCTGAGATAGCCTTTGGTAAAGTTCTGCTTCAGCAGGCACTCCGCCAGATAGTCAGCCACGAAGGCATTGGTCATCCAGCCAAAGTCAAAATAGCTTTCGATGCCCTCCTGCTGGCAGAAGGAACGGTATTCCCCGGACAATATCAGTGTGGCCCGGTTTTCACCCAGCAGTTCCAGACGGATGTGATCCGGGTCAGAAGCAAAGGCGGCGATCTGATTCAGATAGGCGGCCAGCTCTGCATTTTTTTCCGGGTCATAGCTGGCGGCTTCCCCGTCTCCTTCGCAGGAGAACAGGCGGTCATATTCCACATAGGCCGGGGCCAGGAATACATGACGGTTTCCGGAAGCGGCGACCTGTTCCAGCGCCCGGTACAGTTCCGGTTCCACCGTTACGGTTTCTCCGGCGAGGGCATTCAGCTGGGCCACATTTCCCAGCCCATCTTCCAGAACGTCCGGGCTGAATACCCGGTAAGCCCGACAGGCAGCATCCGTGTACAGCGTTTGCAGCTGTTTCATCTGAGCGGTTGCGGCGCTGCCTTCCTCAGAAAAGTCATACATCAGCTGAAATTCCCCGGAAACGTTGGGCTCTTGGGCGGTAACGGTGACCTCCTGCCATCCCGCCTCCACGGACAAGGCTGACTGGATGCCCACACCGAAGGCCACCACGGCAATGGCAAGAAATACCACCAGCAGGATCCAGCGCATTTTTACATTGATCTCCGGCAGTTCCACCCGCCGGACGGGACGGACGTAGGGGCGGCGATCTCTGGCATTTTTCGACATAGAAATAACTCCTTGCTAGAAAGAAGGCGTGCCGCAGAAATCTGCGGCACGCCTGTTGTGCATCGTGTTTCGATTCCGCAGTGGAATCGCCAGGCTCAGAGGACGGCAAGCAACAGCATCAGCAGGAAGAACAAAATCACTGCCGCAATGACCCCCAGACCAATGAGGGCGCCCTTCTTACAGGCTTTGTAATTGCGGAAATGCTTGAACTTCTTGAACACGGCTGCGGCAATGAGGCCCAGCAGAGGCAGGAAGAAGGACAAAATGGCGTACCACTTGCTGCCGGTGTCGTGGAGGGGCGCATCCAGAATACCGCTGTCGGTGGGGATGGATTCCTCCGCTGCCTGCCGCTCTTCGGGAGCAGCATCTTCACCCAGAATGGTGATGGACTTGATTTTTTCACCCTTGGCACGGATGGCCTTGTATTCCTCGATCTCCTTCTTGTTGCCGAAGACCAGGTGGTTGTTTCCGATATCCACCAGCTCGGGCTTGTCCTCGCTGTAGTCGTGGATGCTGGGGTCGTAGGTAAACAGCACCTTGTTCTTCTCCAGCTTGGGGTCGGGAATGGGGATGGCGGAAATCAGGCTCCGGGTGTAGGGGTGGATGGGGAAGTCGAAAAGCTCTTCCGCATCGGCCACTTCCACGATGTCGCCCTTGTAGATAACGCCGATCCGGTCGGAAATGAACCGGACGATGGACAGGTCGTGGGCAACGAACAGGTAAGTGGTACCACGCTCCCGCTGGAATTTCTTCAGTAGGTTCAGGACCTGAGCACGGATGGACACGTCCAGAGCGGAGATGGGCTCGTCGGCGATGACCAGTTCGGGCTCCATGACCATGGCACGGGCAATGCCGATACGCTGACGCTGACCGCCGGAGAACTCGTGGGGGTAGCGGGTCAGATGTTCGGGCAGCAGGCCGACCTCGGTGATCATGTTTTCGACCTTCTGAACGCGGTCATTTTCGTTTTCAAAGAGCTTGAAGTTGTACAGACCTTCGGAAATGATATAGTCAACGGTAGCACGCTCATTCAGAGAAGCGGCGGGATCCTGGAAGATCATCTGGATATTCCGGATCACTTCCCGGTCCAGACTCTTGCTGGTCTTGCCGGAAATGCGGACGCCCTTGTACTGGATCTCACCGGCGGAACAGGGGTTGACCCGGATCACAGCACGACCAATGGTGGTCTTACCGGAACCGGACTCGCCAACCAGGGAGAAGGTCTCGCCCTTGTAAATATCAAAGCTGGCGTTCTTGACGGCCTTCACCGCATTTTCACCTTTACCGAAGGTGATGTCCACATTTTTCAGACTCAGCAGGATCTCCCGGCCGTTTTCATCCAAAGGACCGTGCTCCGGCAGGTGTTTTACATCGTTTGCCATTACAGAATCCTCCTAATCAAATGTTGAACGATTCCATGAGTTTCTCATGGATGTTTTGAATAATTTCGGGCTTTTCCACCTTGGGAGCTCTGGGATCCAGCAGCCAGGTCTTGGCATAGTGGGTATCCGTCACCTTAAACATGGGGGGCTCCTTAACGGTATCGATCTGCATGCAGTAGGGATTGCGGGGTGCGAAGGCATCGCCCACGATCTTGTTATACAGGCTGGGAGGGGTACCGGTGATAGAGTACAGGGTGGTGTTTCTCTGGGCCAACTGGGGCAGGCTGGACAGCAGTGCCCAGGTGTAGGGGTGCCGGGGGTCATAGAAGACCTCCTCGCAGGTGCCCATTTCGACGATCTGACCGCCGTACAGCACGGCCACCCGGTCAGCAATGTTGGCCACAACACCCAGGTCATGGGTGATAAAGACGATGGTGTAGTGGAATTCCTTCTGCAGATCCTTGATGAGCTTCAGGATCTGGGCCTGAATGGTCACGTCCAGAGCGGTGGTGGGCTCGTCACAGATCAGGATCTTGGGACGGCAGGACAGGGCAATGGCGATAACGATTCTCTGGCGCATACCGCCGGAATACTGGAAGGGATAGTCATCGAACCGGGCTTCGGCGTTGGGGATGCCGACCTTCTTCATCAGGGTCAGGGCACGCTCCCGGGCTTCCAGCTCGGAGCAGTTCTGGTGCTTGAGAATGACGGAGGTGATCTGCTTGCCGATGGTGATGATGGGGTTCAGGGAGGTCATGGGGTCCTGGAAGACCGTGGCGATCTTGCCGCCCCGGATCTGGTTCCAGTCTTTGCCGTACTTGATCTTGGCCAGATCCAGCACGCAGACGCCGTGGAGCTGCTCCTCGGTCTCGTCCAGATACTTGACACGGAAGACCACTTCACCAAAGACCGCATTCCGGACGGAATCTTCATTCAGATCCAGACCCATCTGCATGGCCTTCTTGAAGGCATCCTGAAGCTGCTTGATATACTGAAGACGCTTCTTCATACCGTAGCGGCCAACGGACAGGTAGATCTCCTTGGCCAGAATCTCGTTGCGGGCCTTGGTCTCGTCGGAGATCTCGGCGGTAATGGCTTTGTCGTATGCGGCCTTCAGCTCGGCCATCTGCTTGGCAAAGGATTCATTGTAGGCAGTATCATTCTTGGCAGCCTTCTGGTGGGCAGCAATGGTAGCCTTGCGCTGCTTTTCCAGTTCTTCGATCTGGGCATCCATGGCCTTGATCTGGGCAGTGGCTTCCTTGATCTGCGCCTTTTCCTTCTTGGGGTCCAGGGTCTGCTTCTGGTTGAACAGTTCGGTGCGCCGGTAGTTCAGCTCGTCGATCTCACCGGAAATGGTGTCGGCTTCTTCCTGGCTCAGCGTCTGGCGGGCCTTCTTTTCGGTTTCCAGATTCCGCATCTGCTTGTAAATTTCCGCACCAAACTCCAGTTTGGCGTACTGATTCAGTTTCTCCCAGGTGCTGTTGATGGTGCTGCGGGCGAAGTTGTCCAGCTTGACCTTGGAATCGGCAAGGTCTTCATCGTTGAAGATGATGGAGCCTTCACTGATGTAGCCGTTGCTGTCCAGCATACCGGCAAAGGTCTTGGTGAATACGGACTTACCGGAGCCGGACTCACCGACGATGGCCACGGACTCATCTTCGTAGAAGTCCAGGGAAATGCCGCGGATGGCAGACAGGGTTCTGCCACGGACCTTAAAGTTGACATGCAGGTTGTCAACAGACAGTAATACTTTTCTATTTTCCATGTCTGTCACCTCTTACAAATGGGTTCTGGGGTCGGAAGCGTCGCCCAGGTTCTGGCCAACCACATACAGCACCACGGTGATGATGGAGGCTACGGCCACGGGAGCCCAGAATTCGATCTCCCAGCCGGGGGTGACCATGGCGCTCTGTGCGGACTGGATCAGTTTACCCAGAGACATATCCTTCAGGCCCATGCCCAGGTAGCTCAGGAACACCTCGTAAGAGATGTAGGAGGGGATCTCAGTTGCGGCCAGCGTCACGATGACGGAGGTCATAAAGGGCAGAATGTTCTTGGTGGCGATCCGGGTCAGGGGAGTGCCCAGGCACCTGGAAGCCAGGTTGTATTCCCGGTCACGGATGATGATGACCTGGGTACGGATGAAGTAGGCAATGCTGATCCAGCCGGTGACGGTCAGGGCAAAGACCATGGACCAGAAGGAGGCGGACAGAATCAGCACGATGACGGAAACCAGCAGCACATAAGGCACGTTGGCCACCACGTTGTAAACTTCCGTCATGATCATGTCGATCTTCTTGCTGAAGCCCCACACGGCACCGATGCAGACGCCGATGACCATGTTGATCAGGGCGCAGGTCAGGGCCAGGGACACGGAAATGCTGGAGCCATACCAGATGGCATCGAAGGTGGATTCACCGGAGGCACCGGCGCCCAAAATCCAGTGGATGTTGTGGCCGAACTTGTCCATGGCAGCCTGAGGGGTCAGGTGCTTGGCAGTGGAGTCCATCAGGTTGATATAGGGGCTGACGTTGGCATCATAGCCGATGACCCGGGGATAAATGTAGGTGAAGGCCAGCAGCACCACCAGCACGGTCAGCAGAACAATGTTCAGCTTTTTCCGGAAGAACACCCGCATAACGCTGCTCCAGTAGGAGTAGCGGGGAGCGGTGATCTTTTCGGATTCCAGATCGTCGTGGTTCAGAGGCCGGAACAGTTCCTCTTCGGACATGTTCAGCTCGCTCAAATCAATTTTCTTTTCAGTCATAATCAGTTACCTCTCTTTGGCCGTAAAGGAAATTCTGGGATCCATGACAGACATGAGCACGTCACCCAAAATAATGGAAACGACAGTCAGTACGGCATAGAACAGAGTAACACCCACAATAACACCGTTGTCGTAAGCATTGATGGCGTTGGTCAGCAGGTTACCGGTACCGGGAACCACATACACACGCTCGGTGATGATGGCGCCGGTAAGGGCACCCAGAACAGAGGCGGGGATGCCGTGGACAATGGGGATAATGGCGTTTTTCAGGATGTGCTTGGTGAAGATCTCGCCTTCGCTGAGGCCACCACTCCGGGCGAACTTGACGTAGTCGGAGTTCATCTGGTCGATCATGTAGCGGCGCAGCCACTTCATCAGGTTGGCAATGGAGGGCAGAGCCAGAGAGATGATGGGCAGAACGTACATCATGTTAGTGGGATTCTCCATATTGAATGTGGTGGGGAAGCCCAGTGCGCCGCCGATGGACTTGAAGATGAAAATATAGCCCAGAGAAGGCACAGCGGTGATAAAGACGATATAGAAGGTGCCCAGATGGTCGATGAAGGTATCCTTCTTCAGGGCGGTGACGATGCCCAGAGGCACGGCCACCAGATAAGACAGGATCACGGAAATGATGCCGATGGAGAAGGAGTAGCCCATCTTGGACATACCGGCCTTGGCAGTGGTGACGCTGGTGTAGTCATCCACGAAGTACTTCTGGTTCAGGGAACCGGCATTCAGGGAGCCTTCCACATAGATGGCAGTGTGCAGATCGTCGGCAGTTTCTTCGGTGACACCGGAGGGATAGGTCACAGTGTTGCGGACAAAGCTGCCCTGATGGTTGGTCATGGTGTCAGTGACATCCACGCCCTTATTGACGGAGTAGGATTTGCCCAGATTGATCTTCACCAGATTCTGGTGGATATAGGGGAACTGATTGTCCATATAGAACAGATACCGGTGTGTGGTACCGTAGCCCATA
The DNA here is from genome assembly GCA_964468195.1 of uncultured Oscillospiraceae bacterium. Classification (GTDB taxonomy): domain Bacteria; phylum Bacillota; class Clostridia; order Oscillospirales; family Oscillospiraceae; genus Faecousia. Next base: position 16,664 of record CAYXUI010000021.1, read on the forward strand.
ATGGCCGGGGAGAGTTTCTCACCACCGTAGACCGGGTCATACAGGGTGAAGGTCAGACCACGCTCGCCGACAATCTCATCCACGTTGTGGATGTTGTCCACGGTGATCATGTCGGTAAAGTAGGTCACCAGACGGTGCAGCAGGCTGTATTCCTTGTAAGCATACAGACGGGGTTCGCCGCCGTCACGGTACTTCTTGGTGCGGCCCTGCATCTGGCCGTCCAGACGCTCAATGGTGTAGCCCTTGGCTTCATATTCTTCGATGAAGGACTCGGCCCACTGGGCGGTCAGATCGCTGTCATTTTCGGCCTTCTTACCCAGAACGGAAGCATCAGCGTACTCCTCGTCGGTCATGTTGCCGGCTTTCAGTTCCTCCTTCAGGTAATCGGCGAAGGGAACGTAATCCATGTAGCCGTACAGTTCCCACTGCTGCATCATATATACCTGCTTGGCGTTGTTCTTCTGTTTGGTGAAAACAGGGTCGGTGGCAAAAATGGACTGCTTATCCAGGAAGGAGTAGATCATGGTCATGATAACGCCAACCACGATAATAACAGAACACGCAGCCCGGAGAATTCGGTTGATCAGATATTTCGTCATGTTCGTCACGCATCTTTCAATGGTTTTTGTTACGGGTATGCACCCTGAGGGAGTAGAGAATACTGCCCTCAATATTCCGTAAGCAGGAGTACTGAGGGCAGTATTTCCTACGAAGCTAATAACGCTCAACACGGGAGGACGGGCTTGCGCCCATCCCCCCTTGTCAAACAATTTGGTACTAATGAAGTTCTTATTGGTAAAAATCCAATTAGAACAGACCCAGGCACTTGGTCATATAACCGGAGTACTGAGGCAGCATGGTGCCCAGATAAGACTGGGGATCACCGAAGTCGGGGCCCCAACCGGAACCGTCGTTCAGGTCGAAGTTGGCTTCGCTACCAGCGGTGTACCAGTAGGTGGCATCCAGATAGGTGTCACGAGTGGAGTACTCAACCAGGTCGATAATGATGACGCCGTTGGTGGCAGCCTCAACAGACTGCTTCAGAGCCATCTTGGTGTTCATCGTGGTCTGAGCATCGGTACGGGTGGGGAAGTCCAGGTGGATGGGGTTCTCAGCAGAGACCTCGATGCCCTGGGCAGCCAGCTCTTCGATTGCAGCGTTCAGGTAAGCCTGAGAAGCTTCCACGTTGTACCAGCCGTCGAAGCCGGAGGAGGCAGAGCCGTTCCAGGCAACGATGGAGCAACCGTCAGCATCCAGCTGAGCCTGCACGATCTCACCATACATGGTGCCGGCAGCGAAGGTGGTCTCCACGCCGTTGATTTCCACGGTAGCCTCGGTGGGCAGGTTCACGAAGGTACCGGGGGTGTAAGAGTTGATAACAGCGTTCAGTCTCAGCTCAGCGCCCACGGACTGCTCGTTGTAAGCAGCGCGGTCAACAGCGGTGACCAGAGCCATGCGGAAGTTGTTGTTCAGCATAGCTGCACCTGCACGCTCCTTCTGCTCGTCATCCTTGGCGGACTTACCGACGGAAGCATCGGTGAAGTTAGCGTAAGCGGCACGGTTGACGTTCAGGAAGCCGCAGTAGGAGGTGGCGTCGGTCAGACGGATGACAGCATACTTGTCGAAGTTGCCGTCCTGCTTGGCCATCTCGGTACGGTTGGTATCCAGAGCCATACGGTCGATGGTGCCGGCAGCGAAGTCATCATAAGCCTTCTTGGGGTCGGAACCGTCGTTGTAGGGCCACTCCATGGAGGAGATGTTGTTGCCCTCCACATTCCAGTAGGACTCGTTGCCCTTGAAGACAATGGAGTTGTTGGAGGTGAAGCTGGTGATAACGAAGGGACCATTGTAAGCGATGGAGTCGGGGCCCTGGCCGTACTTGTAGTCGGCAGCGGAAGCGTCGAAGTCGGAGCCGAACTTACCGCCCATGGACTCGTAGTACTCACGGCTCATGGGAGCGAAGACGCCGTAGCCCAGCATGGTCATGAAGTAAGAGGTAGGAGCAGTCAGGGTGTACTGCAGGGTGTAGTCGTCGATAGCCTTGACACCCACGGTGGTGATGTCAGTGGTTTCGCCGTTGACGTAAGCATCCACACCAACGATGTTGGCGTTGCCTTCGCCCAGCAGCCATTCCAGGCCGCCCATGGCGTCCAGACAGTGCTGCATACCGGCAACCCAGTCGTCAGCGGTGACATCAGCGACCTTACGGCCCTGGTTGTCGACCCAGACCTGACCCTGACGGATGTGGAAGGTGTAGGTCAGACCGTCTTCGGAAACTTCCCAGCTCTCAGCCATAGCGGGCTGCAGCTGGTTCTCCATGTCATACTCGGCCAGACCTTCGTAGGTGTTGGCCAGGATCTCGGAGTCAGCGGCGTTGGAAGTAGCCAGCACGTCCCAGGTGTTGGGGTCGGCGTTGAACTCGTTCCAGTTGAAGCTGTCCTTGAACTCGTAGCCCTTCTCGGTCAGATAGTCCTTGCAGTACTGCTCGTACTCACCGGTGCCGATCATGGTGCTCCAGGCTTCCCGCAGAGCGGTGATGTCTTCAGCAGCGATGGCCTCGGTAGTGACGATAGCCTTGTGGAAACGATAAGTATCGTTGCCCCACAGAACTTCGCTGCGGGAGTAAGGAGCGATACGAACCATCTCGTACTCACCACCCTTGGAGATGGTGGGGAAGAAGATACCGGACTCCAACATCTTTGCTTCGGCGATAGCCATCAGAGCAAAGTGCTTGGCCTGATCGGTCTCTTCCATAGAAGCCATGTAGTACTCATAGAACTCACCCAGAACATCATCATAGATGGCCTGAGACAGTTCGTCGTAATCGTCACGCAGGTCAGCGTAAGGATCGACGTACTCAGCGGCGACGACAGCATCGTTAGAAGCTGCGTTGGTGGCTGCGGGAGTGGTCTCAGCGGGAGCAGAGTTGCCACAGGCGACCATGCTCAGCATCATGACCAGAACCAGAGCCAGGCTCATGATCTTGTTGAACTTTTTCATCTGAAAAAATCCTCCCTTTCTTATTTTTGTGGCGGCCGTTGCCGCCACTTGTGTTCTGGAGGGTTACCTCCGGTCAAATCCATGGTTTGCAGGTATTTCCTCAAAATTCCCGATCCTTGAATTTGTCTATTATTATGCACTGTCCGCCACAAAAAGTCAAATGTTTTTTTTAAGGGAAGAACAACTCCGGTTAACTTCAACAATTTACCTCGGTAAATTGTGGGCCTTTTTGTACATAACGGGCATGCCGTTTTGGGAAATTCCGGTTGTTTTGAAGATATCTTGTAAGAAATGGTGGAAATTCTACCGGCTTTTTCCGCTTTTGTTCATTTTGTGCGCCTGACCGCAACAGAAAGACGCTGTTTCTTTGGATGCACAAAAACAGGCTGTTGTGGAAAACGCAGGTTTTCCTACATTATAATAATGTAGATGGGTACTGGCTTCAGATGGAAACCTGCGGTCATTCTGCCCAGTCCGGCAGGGCTTCAAATGTTCGCATCTCTTTGCCGCAGGGGAAGGTCAGCCGGCAGGAAAAGAGCATGGGGGCGGTGCGCCCGTCCCGGGAGCCGTACTTGTGGTCTCCCACCAGCGGATATCCCCGGCTGGAAAACTGCACCCGGATCTGGTGGCTCCGGCCGGTATGGAGCCGGATGCGGACAAGGGAGGTTTCCCCATCGGTGGCAAGACGGGTATATTCCAGGCTTGCTTTTTTTACCCCGCCCCGCTGGCGCTTCACCACGTAGACTTTGTTTTTCCGGCTGTCCTTCCACAGAAGATCTTCCCAGGCGCCTTGTTCGGGAGGAGTTCCGTGTACTTTGGCAACGTATTCTTTCACCATGGTGCCCTCCTGGATGGCTTTGGAAAGATTGGCGGCGCTTTGCTTTTTCCGGGCGTAGACCATGACACCGCCCACATTCTGATCCAGCCGGTGGATGGGATAGACCTCCCCGCCGAAGCGTTCCGTCAACGCTACCGGGACATCTTTTTCCGAATCCATGCCCACGGGCTTGATGAGCACCAGAATGTTGTCGTCTGTATAGAGGATCTCCATGCATCTGCCTTCTTCCTTTATATAATGTAAGCAGTATATCACATTTTTTGCCGGCAGGGAAGGAAAAGATAAAGCATTTGCAAATCCGGAACCGATTGTGTATAATAAAGGAAAGAAATGGAGGATAAACTATGACAACACAGAACTTTCGGAACCGATCTCCTCTGGCGATCTTTCTGAGCTACTTCAAAAATCACAAAAAGCTTTTTGCCATTGACGTATCCTGCGCCGTGGGCATTGCCCTCATCGATCTGGCGTTTCCTCTGGTGACCCGGTCGGCGCTGTATGATCTGCTGCCCAATCAAAAGTACCGCATCTTTTTCACCATTATGTGCGTGGTACTGTGCTGCTATGTGCTGCGGTCTTTCTTAAATTATATTGTAGCCTACTATGGCCACACCTTCGGCATCCGGGTGGAGGCGGACATCCGCAAGGATCTCTTCGCCCACATGCAGGAGCTGAGCTTTGACTTTTACGACCAGAACCGCACCGGCAAGCTCATGTCCCGGCTGACTTCCGATCTGTTTGAACTGACGGAACTGGCCCACCACGGCCCGGAGGATCTGCTGACCTCCGTGATGACCATTTGCGGCGCACTGATCGTCATGGCTTCCATCCGCTGGCAACTGGCGGTGGTGGTGGCACTGACCATCCCGGTATTCCTGGTGGTGGTGATGACCATGCGCAAGCGCATGGGACGGGCCTCTGCCAACGCCAAGGAAAAGGTGGCCCACATCAATCAGGAGATCGAAAGCAGCCTGTCCGGTGTCCGCACCGCCAAGGCCTTCGCCAATGAAGAAGCGGAAAGCCGCCGGTTCAACGCTGCCAACGAGCAGTTCAAAACCTCCAAGCGGGAATTCCACAAGGCTATGGGTATGTTCAACAGCAGCGTGGAATTTTTCCTGTGCAGCCTGAACGTGATCGTCATCGGCTTCGGCGGTTACTATGTCATGCGGGGGGAGATGGACTACCGGGATCTGATTACCTTTAATTTGTATATTGCTTCTTTCGTCAGTCCCATGCGGAAGCTCAGCAGCTTCTCGGAGATGTTTGCCAATGGTTTTGCGGGACTGAACCGGTTCGTGGAAGTCATGCGCATGGATCCTACTGTCCAGGATCAGCCTGAGGCTGCCCCGCTGACCAACGTCCGGGGGGAAATCGAAGTGGAGAATGTTTCCTTTGCCTATGACGGGGATCTGGATGTGCTTCACGATGTGACCATGTCCGTGCAGCCCGGGGAGACCATTGCCATCGTCGGTCCCTCCGGCGGCGGTAAAACCACATTGTGCCAGCTGATCCCCCGGTTCTATGATGTATCCAGCGGCAGCATCCGCATTGACGGCCGGGACATCCGGGACATCACCCAGCGGAGCATTCACGAGAATATCGGCATCGTCCAGCAGGATGTGTTCCTGTTTGCGGACACGGTGCTGGAAAATATTCGCTACGGCAAACCCGATGCCACCATGGCAGAAGTGGTGGAGGCTGCCAAGCGGGCGGAGATCTATGAAGATATTCTGGCCATGCCCCAGGGGTTCGACACCTATGTGGGCGAGCGGGGCACGTTACTTTCCGGCGGCCAGAAGCAGCGCATTGCCATTGCCCGGATCTTCCTGAAAAATCCTCCCATCCTGATTCTGGACGAGGCCACTTCCGCACTGGACTCCGTGACGGAAGCGAAAATTCAACGGGCCTTCGACAATCTGGCGGCAGGCCGCACCACCCTCATCATTGCCCACCGGCTGAGCACCATCCGCAATGCCAGCCGCATCGTCTCCATTGCCGACGGTGTCATCACCGAATGTGGTACCCACGAAGATCTGGTGGAAACCGGCGGCATCTATTCCCAGCTGTATAAGACCCAGAACGCCTTGGCGCTGGAAGCAAGGGTATAAGTCAGTTGCTGGTCAGAAACGGCCGCCCGAAAAGGGCGGCCGTTTGTATGTTGTGCGATCAGCCCTGAGCGGCGGCGATGAGCTGCTTGAGGTAGGCGATGTTGTCTTCCAGCTTTTCCCGGGTGGGGGATTCGTTGGAGAAGTCTTCCACGGACAGCACGCCGTCGTAGCCCACCTTTACCAGTGCTTCAATGAGGGCCTTCAGATTGGCGGAGCCTTTCTTCAGGGGCATCCAGGATTGGTTATACTTGGTGGCGCCGAACTCGTCTTCCCCGGCGGGGGTCAGAGCGGCGTTCTTGATGTGGACGTGGGCCAGGTACTTGCCCAGCATCTCAAAGCCCAGCTGGTAGTTTTCGTAGCCTTCGTAGACCATGTTGCCGGGGTCGTAGATCAGGCCGAAGTACTCGGGATCGAAACCATCCAGCACCCGCATGGCGGAGGAAGCGGAGGAGATGAGCATACCGTGGTGGGTCTCAATAAGGAACTTGACACCGTACTGCTTCAGCAGGGGCTCGCAGGAGCGCAGGAAGGAACGGTATTCCTCAAACTGCTCCCAATAGGGCTTCTTGGGATCGTAGGTGGCCATGGGGCCCCGGACGGTCTTGCAACCGATGGCGGCAGCGGCTTCCAGGGCGTTCTTCATAGTGTCGCCCTCGCCCCGGAGGGTGGTGGCCAGATTGCAGATCTCAAGACCTGCTTCATCGCACAGGGCCTTGGCTTTCAGACACTCGTTTTTGATGTCGTTGACATTCAGGGTGGCGTGGTTGTCGGTCCAGTAGCGGTAGGCGTACTTCTGCTCCTCGGTGAGGTTGGCGAACATGGCCTTCAGGGGAGATTCGCCGTCGGTGACATCCACGCGCCACTCGATGGCATCGTAGCCCATTTCCTTGACCAGTGCCACAGACTGGGCAATGTCATACTCCGGCAGGCTGACGGTGTAAACGGATAATTTCATGGTAATCGCTCCTTTATTTGGTAGTTGCAAGGTTATTGTAACACAATATTGTGGACTTGGCAAGAACAGCCCGGAACCAAAGCTGGTTCCGGGCTGTCTGCACGGTGTAGAACGCATGGAGCGCATCGGGCGGGGTGTCGAGGACACCGTCCCCTACAAGAGGATACTTACATCTTCTCAGGAGCGGAGAAGCCCAGAATGTCGATGCAGGTTTCCAGAATGTTTCTGGCCAAACCGATCAGGGCAATGTGGCCGGCTTTGACGGCCTCGTTCTCTTCCTTCAGAATGGGGGTCTCGTGGTAGAACTTGTTGACGCAGCCTGCCAGCTCGTAGATATAGGCGCAGATCAGGTTGGGAGCGGAGGAACGCAGAGCGTTTTCCAAGGCGGGGCCGAACTTGGTGATGGCCAGCATCAGATCCTTGCCAACAGCATTGACGGGAGTCTGAATGGGCAGATTCTCCCAGGCACCATAGCGAGTGAGGATGGACTTGACCCGGACGATGGTATACAGAATATAGGGACCGGTATTGCCCTCGAAGGCGGCAAAGCGCTCCATATCGAAGTTGTAATCCTTGGTGGGCTGGTTGCTCAGGTCGCCGTATTTCAGAGCGGTCATGGCGATCTTGGCGGTGGTGGCTTCCACGTCTTCTTCTGCCACGATCTTGTTCTCCACCACCTTGGTGCGGACAAAGGCGGTCATGTCGGAAATCAGCTGCTCCAGCCGCAGGACACCGCCGTCACGGGTCTTGAAGGGCTTGCCGTCAGCGCCGTTCATGGTGCCGAAGCCAACGTGCTCCAGCTCGGTTTCGGGCTTGACGATACCGGCCTTCCGGGCGGCACGGAAGACCTGCTCAAAGTGCAGATTCTGCCGCTTGTCGGTGACGTAGAGCATCTTGTCGGGGTTCCAGTCCTGCATCCGCTGGACCATGGTGGCCAGGTCCGTGGTGGCGTAGATGGAAGAACCGTCCGACTTCACCAGAATGCAGGGGGGCACTTCCTTCTTGTCAGTTTCTTCCGCCACGGGAATGACCCAAGCGCCTTCAGAGGGCACGGCAATGCCCCGGGCCTTCATATCCTCCACCATGGCGGGGATATAGGGGTCGGCATCGCTTTCGCCCAGCCACTTTTCAAAGTGAACGTCCAGATTGTCGTAGTTCTTCTTCAGATCGGTGACGGAGACGTGCATGATATGGTTCCACAGCGCCCGGTAGCCCCGGCGCCCCTGCTGGAGTTCCAGAGTGGCCTGATGGGCCTTGTGGGAGAAAGCAGAATCGGACTTCTTGCCGGAGGCGGTGGGGTAGATCTCTTCCAGCTCGTCTACGGTGAAGGGGGCCTGCTCCGGGTATTCGCCGGTGAAGTCGGGATCAAAGTAGGGCAGTTCCGGCTGACGCTCGGAAAGTTCTGCGATGATCAGACCCATCTGCAGGCCCCAGTCGCCCAGGTGCACATCACCGATGGCGTTGTAGCCCAGGAACTTGTACAGCCGCTTCAGGCTCTCGCCGATGATGGCGGGCCGCAGGTGACCAATGTGCAGGGGCTTTGCCACGTTGGCTCCACCGTAATCCACCACGATGGTCTTGCCGAGGCCTAACTGGGCCACGCCGAAGTGGTCAGCGGTGCGCATTTCTTCCAGATACCGGGTCAGGAAAGCGTCGGACAGCTTCAGGTTGATGAAGCCGGGCATGACGGCATCGATGAGGCTGTAATCCTCGGGATTCAGCTTTTCCGCCACAGCCTTGGCGATCTGAATGGGGGCGCACTTGTACTGCTTGGCAGCGGCCAATGCGCCGTTGCACTGATATTCGCACAGGTCAGGCCGGTTGGACACGGTGACCCGCCCGAAGGAAGCGTCATATCCCGCATCCGCAAAAGCCTGCTGCATTTTTGCGGTGATGATGTCTAAGATTTTTTCCATATATCCATTACTCCTAAAAAGTATGTCGTTGTGAAAGGATTGTCTTCACGACTGCGCGATAGCGAAAACCCTGTCATCCCGACCGAGCGTAAGCGAGTGGATGGATCTTCGCAGTGAAAGATACCCAAGCACTCCTTAAGTTAATCCCAGTCCAGAGACAGATCCCGCCATTGTGGATTTTGCAATTCGATCAGGTGATTTTTCTTGGCGCGACTCCAGTTTTTTAATTGCTTTTCCCGGGAAATGGCACTGTAAACGTCGTTGGTATTTTCAAAATAAACCAACTTGTGCACATTGTACCGCTTGGTAAACCCGTCAGCCAGCCCGTTCCTGTGCTCATACAGGCGGCGGGGGAGATTGCTGGTAACGCCGATATAGAGATCAGAATCGTCCCAGTTAGAAAGGATATATACGAAGTACATGCGGTTCATCCTTTCGTTTTCGGAAACTCAAGTGCCAAGATTCCTCGACTCGCTTCGCTCGCTCGGAATGACAAAGGGGTGCTTCGTCCGCTCGGGATGACAGTGGAGATTATTTCTTGTTCTCCGCCATCCAGGCAAGGTAATCATCGTAGGTGCCGTACTTATCGATGATGGTGCCGTCGGGCTGGAAGGCGATGACGCGGTTACAGGTGGAGGTCAGCATTTCGTGGTCATGGGAGGCCAGCAGCACCACGCCGGGGAAGGCTTCCAGACCCTTGTTGACAGCCTGAATGGATTCCATGTCCAGGTGGTTGGTGGGCTGGTCCAGCAGCACCACGTTGGCACCGGAGAGCATCA
>CAYXUI010000022.1:0-18418 GCA_964468195.1 uncultured Oscillospiraceae bacterium
TACGCAGGTAAGTCATCGGCGGGCGAAGCCCGTCTTGGCTCCCTCTCTGAGGGAGCTGTCACCGCCGTTAGGCGGTGACTGAGGGAGTATACATCCCTATTACCACACTCTCTCCGCACCTTCGGGGCACCTCCCTCTTAAGAGGGAGGCAAGACGGTGCGTCAGCTATACCCTACTTCGTGGTTGGGGAGAGGGTGCGGCTGCCGTTGGCGGTTTCAGTCTCAATGGTGGATTCCGTTGCCGTGCCGGTGGTGTTTGTATCCTCCGTGTGCTCTGTGGTGGGATGGGTGGTTGCGTGGGTAGTTTCCGTGGGTGCGGTAGTCATTACTGTGGGCATGGTGGTGGGGACAGTGGTGTACTGGGCATCTCTGGCGGTGCAGCCGCAGCCGGTGAACAGGGCGGCGGTAAGGACAAAGATCAGCGTAAATGCAAAGAATCGTTTCATACCTAAACCTCCAAATATTTTGGCTTCAACGCTAGTATGACCATGTGAGAGCCTGTTTAGACAGGCAAATTTCACCAGTCTAAAGCGAAATAACGGGAAAAGTTCGGATTATTCCGAAAACAACGAAAAGTTAGCGATTGCTAACCGCAATAAGTTGAAAATTTTCCGTTTTTCTCATTGCTTTTTGTGGGAATACCTTGTATAATGTCAACGGAAATATATCGATAAAGGAGAATCCTTTTATGAAAAAGCTCACTGTTAAAAAGGGCGCAGAATGCATGGCTTGCCTGCAGTGCGTCAGTGCCTGCTCCACCGCTTTCTATAAGGAGTTTGACGAGGATCTCAGCTGCATCCAGATCGTGGCCAAGGGCGCTTCCGCCAAGCCCAACGTCTGCATCCAGTGCGGCAAGTGCATGAAGGCTTGCGAGCATGAGGCCATCACCCAGAACCCCAAGACCGGCGTGTACATGATCAACAAGAAGAAGTGCGTTGGCTGCGGCAAGTGCGTCGAGGCCTGCCCCATGAAGGTCATGGTCCTGAAGGACACCGCCTCCAAGTGCATCGCCTGCGGCATTTGTGTCAAGGCTTGCCCCATGGAGATCCTGGAGATCGTGGAAAAGTAATTTGGATAATCCGAAAAGGAGCGATACCATTTGGTATCGCTCCTTTTTACGGATTCAGCAGCCACACGCCGAGGTTCAGATAGCTGGCAAAGAGAAGCCATAGCAGGTAGGGGATTTGCAGCTTTGCTGCCGCTGGCAATATTCGGTCAAAGGTCAGAACCATACCAACTACCAGCACAAACAGCAAAAGCAACCAGAAAAAGGCGAAACCGAAAGCCTGTGCGTTGAAAAAGACCAGGCTCCAGAAAAAATTGACCACAAGCTGGGCAATATACAGATTCAATCCCCGGCTTCGCCGTAAAGATGGCTCCCGGCGAAATACGCTGGCGCCACTGATCCCCATCAGGGCATAAAGAATACTCCAGACCACGGGGAACACCCATCCTGGCGGGGACAGGGGCGGCTTGGTTACCGTCTCCATATAGACTTTCATGCTCTCCCGGCTGAGAAAACCGGACAAGGCACCTGCGGCTTCCGCTAAGAGGATCCAGAGCAGATAGGTTTTATGTTTTTGCGTCACAGTCATCACCCGCTGTAGCTTATGTGCGTTCAGCGGGTTTTATGCTTTGCCCAGCGCTTCTCTGGCTTGGCGGACAGCGGTTTCACTGGTTTGTGGGATATGCCATTCATCCAGCCCGGGCAGACCCATGGGAACGCCTTCCCGGCGGAAGATCATTTTGCTTTCGATGGCCCTTTTGCCGCTCATGTGGAAAGCAACGCTACGTGGCAGTTCCTGACGGAATCGGGAAATGACGCCTGCATTTACTCCGGCACCAATGAGCACCTCCGGGCCCTGAGAAGCGTCCCGAAGGGCCAGCAGTTTTTGAATGGTATCCATGCCTTTGACGCAGTTGGCGGCGCCACCACTGGTGAGCACGGTATCAAAGCCCAGTTCTGCAGCAATTTCATAAGTTTTGCACAGATCCCGGGAAACATCGATACAGCGATGCAGCGTTAAACCGCAGCCTTGGGCGACATCCAGCAGGGGAGCGAGGGCGGCGCTGTCCAAATCTCCGTCCGCGGTCAGACAACCCAGCACAAAGCCATCGGCACCGGCTTGACGAAGATAATGGATTTCGGCAGCCATTTGGAGAATTTCTTCTTTTTGATACAGGAAATCCCCGGCCCGGGGCCGCATCAGACAGCGAATGGGGACATTGCTGACTTGCCGAATTTGGCGCAACAGTGCGGTAGATGGGGTCAGTCCGCCTGCCAACAAGGCGCTGCAAAGTTCCAGCCGGTCAGCACCGCCGGCAATGGCGGCCATAGCGGAGGCGTAGGAATCCACGCAGACTTCCAGAATTTTTTCCATGTCAAACCCTCCTGGTGTTTTTTCCATTATAATCGATTTTGGGAGGAGTGGCAATAAAAATTACCCGGCACCATATCAGTGCCGGGTAACGGTTATTTGCGGTTTTTCAAATAGTCTTCCAGAGCTTTGATGGCTTGACCGCCCATTGGCAAAATAGCGATCATGTTGAAAATGGTCATCAGGCCGATGCCGATGTCGCCCAAATCCCACACGAAGGTGTAGGTGGCCAGTCCACCGATGAACAGCATCACCAGTGCTACGATCTTGTAGATGGTCTGGGCTTTCCAGCTGTCCCCAAAGAGATAGGCCACGTTGCTCCGGGCATAGAACAGAACCCCCACAAAAGTGGAGAAGCTGAACAGCCACAGTGTTACGGCGGTGAATACCACGCCGATCTGGCCGAAGTGATGATACATGGCGGTCTGCAACAGCTCCATGCCTTCCAGACCGGACAGCAGTTCCTCCGGAGCAAGCAGCATGATCATGGCAGTGCAGGTGCAGATGACGATGGTATCGATGAATACACCGAAAGACTGGAACAGACCTGCCTTGGCAGGGTGATCCACGTTGGCAGCTGCGGCGGCACAGGGGGCAGAGCCACTGCCGGCTTCGTTGGAGAACAGACCCCGCTTCACGCCGTTCATCAGTGCGGCGCCGAAGCCACCCGCCACTACCTGCCGCAGGCCGAAGGCCTCCAGGAAGATCCGGGTGAACACGGCGGGCAGGAGAGCATAATTTTTGAGGATAATGATGACGGCCAGCAGGAAATAGAAAGCGGCCATAATGGGCACCATCACATCCAGCACCTTCACGGTGGTGTTCTTCCGCAGAACCACAATGGCAGCCAGAGCCACCAGGATCACCGTGGAGACGATGGGAGCAATACCAAAGGCGTTTTCAAAGGCGGAGGAAACGGAATTGCTGATGACCTGGCTGACGCCACACCAGCACAGCAGACCGGACAGGGCAAAGAGAACGGCGATCCAGTGGTGCTTTTTCTCCTTTCCCTTGGTGAAGAAGGCGTGGATATAGTGGGCGGGGCCACCACGGTAGCCGCCGTAGAGGGGATCTTCCTGCTTGTACATCTGGGCCAGAGTGGACTCCACATAGGCGGTGGAGGAACCGATGAGGGCGGTGACCCACATCCAGAACACGGCACCGGCACCACCGGCAGAGAGGGCGGCCACCACGCCCACCATGTTGCCCATGCCCACCCGGGTGGCAGTAGCCACGATGAGGGTCTGGACACCGGAAATGGCGTTGCCTTCTTTGCCCTTGCCGCTGCGCTCTAACGTGATGCGAAGCATCTCCGGGAAGCACCGGATAGGCAGACATTTGGTACGGATGGTGAAGTAAATACCCGCCGGGATCAACATCAGCACCATCAGGGAGATGCCGATACTGCTGCCGCCGGGAAGGGGAAGGGTAAACAAATCCCCCCACAAAAAATTGTAAACTGCCGTGATTAGTTGCATTTTCAGATACCTCTTGACATATTTTATGCCCAGTATATAATAAGAAGCAGGAATTGTCCAATCAATGGTTTTTATGGGATGGATTTAATTTTTAAATCCTTACAGGAGGTTTTTGGATGGATCTTCGGAGTTTGAATATTTTTATGGAAGCGGCGGAACTGGGCAGCTTTACCCGGACGGGAGAAAAGTTGGGCTATTCCCAGCCTACGGTGTCCTTCCAGATCAAGCAGCTGGAAAAGGAACTGGGGGTCCAGCTCTTTGACCGCATCGGTCATACGGTGAGTCTGACGGATGCTGGGCGGGATGCTCTGCCTTATGCCCAGAATATCTGCCATATGGTATCGGAGATGGCCCAGGGTGGCGCCTTGGAGAGGGAACCCAGCGGCATTCTCCGGCTGGGAATGGCGGATTCCCTCTGCGGGCCACTGATCGCCGGCCATTTTGGCCAGTTCAATCAGGCCTATCCCAAGGTGTCCGTGCATATGACCACCGGCGATACGGGACAGTTGCTGGAATATCTGGATCACAACGCCGTGGATATGATTGTCACCATGGATGACCATGTGTATGATACCAACTACATCATTGCCGATGAAGAGGAAATTCAGGTGCATTTTGTGGCGGCGGCCAACAGTCCCCTGGCAAAAAAACAGGCAGTTTCTCTGGAGGAACTTCTGGAGCAGCCCTTTATGCTGACGGAAAAGGGCATGAGTTACCGGCGGTTGCTGGATGAAAAGCTGGCCAGAAACTCCATGGAAATCCAGCCGGTGCTGGAAACCGGCCGGGCAGACCTGATCTGCGCCTTGGCGGAGGAAGGGGCAGGCATCGCCGTTCTGCCGGACTATGTGACCCGGGAGGCTTTGACGGCGGGACGGCTGGCAAAACTCCATGTGCCGGACTTCCGGGTGGTGGTTTGGAAGCAGCTGCTGTACCGCCGGGAAAAATGGGTGTCCATGCAGATGCGGGCCATGATTGCCCACATGGCCAATATCCGGCTGGGGGAGAAATGACAATGAGAAAATATTTGTTGGTTTTCGCGCTGGCTCTGTTCCTTACCGGCTGCGGCCGGGAAACGGTGGCAGTTATTCAGCCAGAGACGAGCCTTGAAGTGACAGAGGCACAAACCCAACTTCCCACCACGGTACCCCCGACGGAGTTAACGGAAGCAACACTGCCGGAACCGGCGGACGAGGACTTTGTTCGAATTCTGGATTACATCCCTACGGCTACCCAGGAGCTCTTTTACGCCACGGACCGGAATTTCACCGGGCAGGTGATCTATGACTTTTCCGATGCCTATCTGCGCTACGGCACGGTGAAGAAGCTCATGGCGGTCAGCGAGGATCTGGCAGAGTTGGGACTGCGGATCAAGATCTGGGACGGTTTCCGGCCGGTGGCGGCCCAGTTTACCCTGTGGGAGATCTGCCCGAATCCTACCTATGTGGCCAATCCCAATGTGGGCTTCTCTTCCCACAGCCGGGGCAATACCGTGGATCTGACGCTGACAGAAGAAAATGGAAACGAAATCACCATGCCCACGGGCTTTGATGACTTTTCTGCAAAAGCCGACCGGGACTACAGCGACTGCACCCCGGAGGAAACAGCCAATGCCCAGATCCTGGAACTGATCATGGAGAAGCACGGCTTCAAAGGGTATCAGGGGGAATGGTGGCATTTTTCCGATACGGACAGCTATGATGTGGAGGAAGTGTTCCTGTCAGAGGGGTAATGGACTGCGCTGTCCACGATAAAAAAGACAATTGTACGAATTATACGAACGGTCCGCAATTGCGGGCCGTTTTTTTGTGGAAATTCTCCGTTGACAAAAACATGTTTACAAGTATAATTGTATACAATAAAACATAAAATCAAAAGGGGAGCGGCGTTACGCCGGTTTCTCCTGCAACGATCCCAGAAAGGAGCCCTGTTTATGCTGGAGATTTCCGGAAAAACCAATTTGCTGGAGCAGAAGTCTTACAAATATTCCCTTCAGGATGTGGATGAACCCAACCTGATGCGGGATGTGTATTCCTATGGCACCATTCCCAAGGTGGCCTTCAACCACCGCCGTGTGCCTATGGCCATGCCGGAGGAAATCTGGATCACCGATACTTCCCTGCGGGACGGACAGCAAAGCGTGGAGCCTTACAGCGTGGATCAGATCGTGAAGATCTATGATCTGCTGCACAAACTGGGTGGCCCCTATGGCATCATCCGCCAGACGGAGTTCTTTATTTACAGTAAAAAAGACCGGATGGCTCTGGAAAAGTGCATGGAGCGGAATTACCAGTTCCCGGAGATCACCAGCTGGATCCGGGCCAGCAAGGAAGATTTCAAACTGGTGAAGGAACTGGGGATTCAGGAAACCGGCATTCTGGTTTCCTGTTCCGATTACCACATCTTTAAGAAGATGAAAATGACCCGTTCCCAGTGTATGGATTATTATCTGGGCACCATCAAGGATGCTTTCAATGCCGGTGTGGTTCCCCGGTGTCATCTGGAAGACATCACCCGGGCAGATTTTTACGGCTTTGTGGTGCCCTTTGTCAACGAGCTGCAAAGTTTGAGTCAGGAAGCGGGAATCCCCGTGAAGATTCGGGCCTGTGACACCATGGGCTATGGCGTACCCTATACGGAAGCTGCCATGCCACGGTCGGTAGCCGGTATCGTCTACGGCTTGCAGCACTACGCCGATGTTCCCAGCGAATGTCTGGAATGGCACGGCCACAATGATTTTTACAAGGGCGTGGCCAATGCCTCCACCGCATGGCTCTACGGTGCCTGTGCCGTCAACTGCTCATTGCTTGGCATCGGCGAGCGTACCGGCAATGTGCCTCTGGAAGCCATGGTCTTTGAGTATGCCTCTCTCCGGGGTTCTCTGGACGGTATGGATACCACCGTTATTACAGAAATCGCGGATTTCTTTAAAAAGGATGTTGGCTACCATATCCCGCCCATGACCCCCTTTGTGGGCTCTGCTTTCAATGTGACCCGGGCCGGTGTCCATGCCGATGGTCTGATGAAGGACGAGGAGATTTACACCATTTTCGATACCAAGAAGATTTTGAACAAGCCTGCCACTGTGCAAATCAGCAAGACTTCCGGCCTGGCGGGTATCGCCTACTGGATCAACCAGAACTATGGTCTGGAAGGAGAGCAGCAGCTGGATAAGCATTCCCCTCTGGTCATCGCCATGAAGCAGTGGGTGGATGAACAGTATGAAGACGGCAGACAGAACGTCATGACCGACCACGAGCTGGAAGAGAAAATCGCCCAGCTGGCACCGGAACTGAAAAAGGCCTGAGGAGGAATGGAGCATGAAACAATTCAAAAGCACGTCTCTTGCCGATCAGGTCTTTGACCGGCTGGAAAATGATATCATTCAGGGCACCTATCCCAAGGGCGAGATCCTGACGGAGTTGAAACTGGTGGAGCAGCTGGGGGTCAGCCGTACCCCCATCCGGGAAGCCCTGCGGCGGCTGGAACAGGAGCGGCTCATTGAAGATACCGGAAAGGGCTCTCTGGTTTTGGGCATTACCGAAAGCGATCTGATGGACATTATGACCATCCGGGAGCGGATCGAGGGGGTGGCGGCCTACTACGCTACCCAAAATATGACGGAGGAAGACCTGAAGGAACTGACCCATCTGGTGGACTTGCAGGAATTCTACTTCCAGAAGCAGGACGCCGAGCACCTGCGGCAGGTGGATGACCAGTTCCACGACAAGATCTGTATCTTCAGCCGTCACACGGTGATCATGGATACTCTGATCCCCCTGCACCGGAAGACCCGGCGCTATCGACGGATCTCCATGGACGACTGGTCCCGGGCTACCAAGACCAAGGGGGAGCATTATGAAATCTATAAAGCCATGGCCGACCGGAACGCCGACCTGGCATCTGAGCTGATGACGAAGCATATTACCAATGCCAAGCAGCACATGATGGAAGGACTGAAAAATTATGGCTAAAACCATTGCACAGAAGATCATCGCCGCCCATTTGCTCTCCGGGGATATGACCCCCGGCAGCGAAGTGGCCCTGCGGATCGACCAGACTCTGACCCAGGATGCCACCGGAACCATGGCCTATCTGGAATTTGAGACCATGGGCATTCCCAGAGTGAAAACGGAACTGTCCATTGCCTATGTGGACCACAATACCCTGCAATGCGGCTATGAAAATGCCGATGACCACCGATATCTGCAAACTGTCACTGCCAAGCATGGTGTCTATTTCTCCCGGCCGGGCAACGGTATTTGTCATCAGGTGCATTTGGAACGCTTCGGCAAGCCCGGCAAGACCCTCATCGGCTCCGACAGCCACACCCCCACCGGTGGCGGTATCGGTATGCTGGCCTTCGGCGCTGGTGGTCTGGATGTGGCGGTAGCCATGGGCGGCGGTGCTTACTATATCACCATGCCGAAAATGTTCAAAGTCAATCTCACCGGAAAGCTGAATCCCTATGTCACGGCCAAAGATGTCTCTTTGGAGCTGTTGCGGATCCTGTCCGTCAAGGGCGGCGTGGGTGCCATCATCGAGTGGGGCGGGGAAGGGGTCAAGACCCTGTCCGTGCCGGAGCGTGGTACTATCACCAATATGGGCACGGAACTGGGGGCTACCACTTCCATCTTCCCCTCGGATGAAATTACCCGCCAGTTCCTGGCGGCCCAGGGACGGGAAGAAGATTATACCCCGCTGGAATCCGATGCAGATGCGGTGTATGACCGGATCATTGATATCGATCTGTCTTCCCTGAAGCCTATGATCGCCTGCCCTCACAGCCCGGACAATGTGGTGGAAGTGGAGAGCCTGAAAAATGTGAAAGTGGATCAGGTCTGTATCGGTTCCTGCACCAATTCTTCTCTGTACGATATGCTGAAGGTGGCGGCCATGCTGAAAGGCAAGACCATTGCCCCCGGTGTCAGCCTGTCCGTTTCCCCCGGTTCCCGGCAGGTGCTGACCATGCTGGCAAACTGCGGCGCACTGGCGGATATCTTGGCTTCCGGTGCCCGGGTGCTGGAATGCGCCTGCGGCCCCTGTATCGGTATGGGCTTCTCTCCCAATTCCGGCGGCGTCAGCCTGCGGACCTTCAACCGGAACTTCCTGGGCCGCTCCGGCACCAGGGACGGCCAGGTGTATCTGGTCTCTCCGGAGACGGCAGTGGCTTCGGCCCTGACGGGCTTCATCACCGATCCCACCACCTGCGGAGCACCTTTGGATGTGACCATGCCGGAAACCTTCTTGGCCAACGACTCTGCAGTGCTGGCTCCTCTGAGCCCGGATGAGGCTGCGCAGGCGGAAGTTCTCCGAGGCCCCAATATCAAGGAATTTCCCAAGAGCAAGCCCTTTGCGGATTCCCTGAAGGCACAGCTGGTATTGAAAGTCGGTGACAATATTACCACTGACCACATCATGCCCGCCGGTGCCAAGATTTTGCCCTACCGTTCCAACATTCCTCACCTTAGTAAGTTCTGTTTTGAGGTCTGTGACCCCACTTTCCCGGAGCGGGCCAAGGCTGCCGGGGACGGCATCATCGTCGGCGGCAGCAACTATGGTCAGGGCTCTTCCCGGGAACATGCGGCCTTGGTTCCCATGTACTTAGGTGTCCGGTGCGTCATTGCCAAGTCCTTCGCCAGAATTCATGTGGCGAACCTCATCAATGCGGGCATCCTGCCGGTGACCTTTGCCGATCCTGCCGACTATGACCGGCTGGAGCAGGGTAGCGGCCTGACCATCTCCAACATCGTCTCCGGCATGGAGGCGGGACATTTGACGGTGACCGACGACAAGGGCAACCATTTTACCGTAAACTGTGATTTGACTGGACGGCAGAGAGCAATTTTGCTCGCCGGCGGTCTGCTGAACTATACCAAGGAGGGCGGAGTATAATGCAAACCATTGATCAGGCTGTGGAAGCCTTCCGGGTTCTGCTGCAGGAGCAGCAGGACAGAATTGCCCACATGGCCGTGGTAAAAACGGATTTTACCACCAAGAAGACCGTCGTCATCGGCGTCCTTGATGGCGACGGCATCGGCCCCATCATCACCAAACAGGCTACCCGGGTGCTGGAAAAGCTGCTGGCCGAGGAGATCAGCGCCGGTACCATTGAACTGCGCTACATCGAAGGCCTGACACTGGAAAACCGGATGGCCTGCGGCAAGGCCATTCCTGACGATGTGTTGGCCCAGATCAAGGCCTGTGACGTTCTGCTGAAAGGCCCCACCACCACACCCCACGGCGGCACCATGGAGTCTGCCAATGTGGCCATGCGCCGGGAGCTGGATCTTTATGCCAACTGCCGCCCGGTATCCATTCCGGAGAAGAACATCGACTGGATGTTCTACCGGGAGAATACCGAAGGCGAGTATGTTCTGGGAAGCCGGGGCGTAGAGCTGGATGGCATGGCGGTGGATTTCAAGGTCACCACGGACCTCGGCACCCGCCGGATCGCCAGAGCGGCCTTTGACTACGCCAGACAGAACGGCAAGACCCACGTTTCCATTGTCACCAAGGCCAATATTATGAAGAAGACCGACGGCAAGTTCACCGCCATCGCCCATGAGGTGGCGAAGGACTATCCGGAAATGGAAGTGGAAGACTACTACATTGACATCATGACCGCCAACCTGCTGAAGGAGCCTCTCCGGGAGAAGTTCCAGGTGGTGCTGCTGCCCAACCTCTACGGCGATATCATCACCGATGAGGCTGCACAGATCCAGGGCGGCGTAGGCACGGCGGGAAGTGCCAACATCGGCGATCAGTACGCCATGTTTGAAGCCATCCACGGTTCCGCACCCCGGATGATGGAGCGGGGCATGGGAGACTATGCCAATCCGGCTTCCATTATCAAGGCCGGTGCCATGCTTCTGCGGCACATCTGCCGCCCGGAAGCTGCCCAGCGGCTGGAGAATGCCATGGCACGCTGCACCGTGGAAGTGAAATCCGACGGCACCGCCGCCACGGCGGAGCAGTATGCCGATGCGCTGATGGAGCTGCTGTAAAAGAACGAACAACCGCCGCCCGAAGGATACCGGGCGGCGGTTGAATTATTCATATTTCCGGGCTATACTGGAAGAAAAACAGAAATGAGGAGTGTGACCGGATGAAAAAGAAAATTTTGATTTTGTGCCTGCTGCTAATCACGGTTCTGGCCATTGTCGGGTGTTCCGGTGTGGATACCTGTTTTGGCTTCCGGGCAAAGGATTTTACCGTTTTCCAGGCGGAAGACAGTCACGGTGGTTTTCAGGGAGAAGGCACAACTGCCGTGATTCTGGATTGCTCTGAAAACCGGGAAAAAGCATTGGAACTTGTGGCGGGCTGGAAGGAACTGCCATTGTCCGAAAACCTGAGCCTGATGTTCTACGGTGGAGAACGGGACGGCGTACACTATGCCTATAATTTTGCAGACCAAGCGAATATGCCCAAAGTGGAGCATGGTTTCTACTGCTTTCAGGATCGGCACAGCAAAAGTACTGACAGCAGCAGTGATGCGGAAATCTTTGACAGAGGTTCCTATAACTTTTCTCTGGCGGTTTATGACAGCGACACAGACAGGTTTTACTATTTTGAGTTGGATACATAAGCAAACCCCGCATCTACAGGTGATTCCTGTGGATGCGGGGCATTTTCAATATCCCAGTTCCGGGTCAACCAAATGATTCAGGGGAAGACCATCGTGGAAGCGTTGCAGGTTTTCGCAGAAGCTGTTCACCAGGGTATCCCGGGTGTAAGCCATGGTCATTTTTCCGGAGCAGTGGGGCGTGAACAGGAGGTTCTGGGTATTCCAGGCAGGATCGTCCTCCGGGACAGGCTCCTGCCGGAACACATCCAGTGCCGCACCGGCGAGTTTTCCGGAATGTAGGGCATCGATCAAAGCATCCTGATCCACACAGTTGCCCCGGCCTACGTTGACCAGGTAAGCACCGGTTTTCATCCGGGGAATGCGCTGAGCGGAGATCAGATCATCCGTCTCTGGTGTTCCCGGGAGGGTCAGAGCCAGAATATCTGCTTGCGGAAGAACTTCGTCCAATTGATGAATGGGGTAAATTTCGTCAAAACCCTCTGCCATCCGGCCGGAACGGTTCACACCGATGATCTTCGCGGGACAGAAAGGCCGCAGACGCTGGGCAAACTGGCTGCCAATGTCACCTGTGCCGCAGATCACAATGGTGGAGTCGTAGATGGAACCGATCATCAGGTCGCTACGGAACTGCTTTTCCTGAACGAACCTGTGATATTCCGGATACCGGCGCAGCATCATCAATGTCACCATGACCATATGCTCTGCAATGGTCACGCCGTAGGCACCGGAACCGTTGGTCAGCAGGGTGCCCGGGCGCAGAGCCTTGCTTTTCAGCAGAGGATCCACCCCGGCATAGTAGCTGGCGAACCATTTCAAATTGGGTGCGGCTGCCGCCAGAGCGGGGGACTGGGCATCCGATGGGCCAAAGACAATGTGGATATCCGCCATATGGGGCAAAGCGGCATGGGTATCCGGGAAGAAGCGAATGGTGCAGTCTGCGGCGGCAGCGGCGGTACGGAGCTGGTGATGGTGGTGATCGTCAAAGGCAGAGCCGATGACGGCGATATTGTAAGACATGGATTCCCTCCAATTGTCAAATTTTGGTGCCGGGGAAGTATTCTTCCACAAAGTCCACATGCTCCACCCGGAAGGACTTGCCGTTTAAGGGTTCCAGAGAACCGGCATCGGTGGTGAAGGTGAAGGTTAGCTTGTAAGAATACAGAGCCTGATAATTCCGGTCGAAACGTTTGTCCAGCTTGCCGTACTTGCCGTCACCCAGCAGAGAATGTCCGGCGTGGGCGAACTGGGCACGGATCTGGTGGGTACGACCGGTGATGAGCTCGCATTCCACCAGAGAAAGACCGTTCCGGGAGGCCAGAACTTTATAATTGGTCTGACAGGACTTGCTGCCGGTTTGAGGGGTATCCGTGACAAAGACCCGGTTCTTTTTGGCATCCTTGAACAGGTATCCCTTCAGGGAACCTTCTCTGGGCTTAGGGGTGCCCTCCACAATGGCCAGATACCGCTTGTCCAGCTCCCGGTCTTTGATCTTCTGGTTCATGACCCGGAGGGCCTCTGCCGTCTTGGCGGCGATGACAATGCCACCGGTGTTCCGGTCGATGCGGTTGCACAGAGCCGGGGTGAAGGCATTTTCCTCCCGGGGCCGCCATTCCCGCTTCTGATACAGGTAGGACTGGATGTGGTCAATCAGGGTGCGGCCATATTCTGCCCCGTCGTGGGGATGGACAGCCAGTCCGGGCCGTTTATCCACCAGCAGGATCTGGTCATCTTCATAGACGATGTTCAGCTTGGGATTGGCCACAGTGAGGTAAGCATTGTCCTCCCGGGGCTTGTCGAAAAATTCGTCGTTGATGTAAAGCTGCAACACATCTCCGGCATTCAGCCGGGTGTCCCGGTCGATGCGCTTGCCGTTGCATTTGATCCGCTTCAGGCGGATATATTTTTGGGCCAGAGAAGCAGGCAGCAGGGGAACGGCCTTGGCCAAAAACCGATCCAACCGCTGACCGGCATCGTTGGTGCCAATGGTAAATTCTTTCATAAGAAATCGATACCTTTATAAATTTTAATTCGGCAACAGGGATTTGCGCTCCGTTGCCATACCATTATACCGTACCGTTTCGATTTTGAAAAGCCCTGATTTTCCACTTCTCCATTCGGCGGATACGATTGGGCGTGGACCGGAATGTGTTCCACCCGGAAAATATCCTCCGTTTTCCTGTAAGCTGTGCCACCATAAGCAGCAGCGAAAAGAAAAGGCAGACAACAGGATGGTTCCCGTGTGTCTACCTTTGCATGACAGATTCTCTTGGTTGAGGACTATACCGGCGCAACATCCACTACTGTCAGGCGGGTATCCAGCACCTGAAAGCGGATATCCGCTTCAGCGAAGGTCAGACCGTAGATCCGGTCGGCGTTTTTCTGGTAAGAGGGTCTGGGGTCCTGAGCCAGTACCTTGATGGCGGCTTGCCACTTTTCCTGGGGAAGTCGCTCCAGCAGGTGCTGGGGGAAATCCACATCCAGAACCACGCGTTTGGTGGTGTCTGTAAAACCGCCGGTGGCGTCGGGATGGCAGTCCCCGTAGGGAATGTAGGGTTTGATATCGAAAATCGGGGTGCCGTCCATCAGATCGGCGCCGCCTACATGGAGCACCGTGCCATAGTTTTCCGTATGCTCCACCCCCAGCAGTTTCACACTGGACAGCCCCAGATTGTTGGGGCGGAAGGGGGAGCGGGTGGCGAAGACGCCCATCCGGGTATTGCCCCCCAACCGGGGCGGCCGCACCGTGGGAGACCAGCCCTGCCGCACCGCTTCGGAAAACTGCCAGATGATCCACAGGTGGGAAAAATCTTCGATTCCCCGGAGAGCATCGCTGTTGCGAAATTCCGGTTCAAATACGATGGTGCTTTGCAGTTCTTCCACAAGGCCACTTTGCCTTGGAATGCCGAACTTGGTGGCAAAATCGCTGTGCATCCGGGCGATGACCTGAATCGTTACATCCATATCAGGCCCTCCGGTTCCGGAAGCAGAAAGTCACGCCGAAGATCAGTGCCAGAATCAAACTGATGGCAGCACCGGCGGAGCAACCTAAGTAGTAAGAGACTACCAAACCACCCAGTCCGGCAATCAAAGCAAACAGTACGGAAAAACCATGGTACTGCTTTAAGTTCCGGGAGATGTTCCGGGAGGAAGCGGCGGGAAGCACCAGCAGGGAATTGAGGATCAGCAGGCCTACACTGGAAATGGTCAGCGTCACCACCACGGCGATGGCTACGATGAACAATGTCTGGCTCAGTCCCACGGGGATGCCCCGGGAGGAGGCCAGCTGGGGATGAATGGCTGTCAGGGTCAACCGGTTGGCACAGAAGACCCAGAAGATCAGCACCACCAGCAATACCAGCGCCAGTAATCCGATCTGGCTGGGAGTCACGGAGAGAATGTCGCCGATGAGGTAAGTATTGTATTTGGTGAAGCTGCCACCGTTCAACGTGGCAATGAAAATGCCCAGTGCCACAGCGGTGCTGGAAAATACACCGATCAGGGTATCCGCTGCCTGATTGGACCGGCTGCGGACGAAGCTGAACAGCAGCGCAAAGGCTACACTGAAACCCACGGCGGCCCAGGTGGGGGCAGCCATGCCGCAGATGGCACCGATGGCGATGCCGGTAAAGGCGGAGTGACCCAGAGCATCGGAGAAGAAGCTCATGCGGCCGGTGACGATCATGGTGGACATGAGGCCGAACAGGGGAGCCATGAGAAGTAGCGCCAACAGGGCGTCTTTCATAAAGTCCCAGCGCAGCATTTCGATGGGAAGCAGTTCACAGAACCAGTACCAAAGGCTCATGCTTTCCCTCCTTTCAGATGGAAGGCCTGATGGAAGGCCTCAGAATCCAGAACCTGCTCCGGGGTCCCCTGGATTTTCACACCCCGATCAATGAGGACTACCTGATCGGCATACCGGGGCAGCATGGAAAAATCGTGGGTGGTCATCAAAATGGACAGATCGTAGGTCTGCCGGATTTCGTCCAGCATGTCCATCAGGGTCTCCATACCTTCAACATCCACGCCGGACAGGGGTTCGTCCAGAATCAAAATATTGGGCATGGGCTCCAAAGCCAGAGCCAGCAGTACCCGCTGCAATTCGCCGCCGGAGAGGGTGCCGATGCGCTTATCGATGAGATCTTCCCCGTGGACACGCTCCAGACATTCCAGTACCAAGGTGCGCATGGATTTGCCTAACCCTAAGAAGGCGGGGCGTTTGCTCATGCAGCAGGCAAAGAGGTCAGCCACAGATACCGGGTCGCTGGGGTCAAAGGCGGGACTCTGGGGCACATAGCCAATCCGGGGTTTTTTGCTTCGGTGGCCGGGCTGGGAGAAGGCAATAGTGCCACTATATTCCCGCTGACCCAGAATGGCCTTTAAGAAGGTGGATTTACCGGCACCGTTGGGGCCGATGAGGGCTACCATTTCTCCACAGTGCACGTGGAGATTTACATCCTGCAAAATTTTGTCTGTGCCGATGGTGACGGACAGATTCTCCACCCGCAGGCAGCAGGAATGCCCGCAGGATTCACAATCAAGATCAAATTTCATTCCAAAGCCTCCTGGATGGTGTGGATGTTTGCGTACATGACGTCAAAATAACTGTCTCCGGACATGGCCATGCTGAGCGGAAAGCTCTCACAGCCGGTCTCCCGGGCGATGACACCAGCAGCAGAGACGCTGCCGCTGACCTCCGTGAAGATGGCGGGAAGGTTATGATACTCTACCTCTTCAATCAAATGGATCAGCTCTTTGGCGGAAGCTTCACTGCCGGATTCTTCTTCCACCGCTTCCAGAATGGTCAGGTCAAAGGCCTGGGCAAAGTAGGAAAACCCATCATGGAAGGTAATCAGTTCCCGACAGGAAAGATCCGCCAGGGCTTCTTCGCCGTAATTTTGCAGGGCAGCCAGATCCTGAAGCAAAACGGTCTCGTTGGCAGAAAAGAGACTTGCCTGTTCCGGGTAAGCTTCTGCCAGCCCGACGCAGATGTTACGAACCATGGCCTGAGCATTGACGGGAGAGAGCCAGATGTGGGGATCCTGCTCATGGTGGTGGCCATCGTGGGATTCGGCGAGGTGAGCTTCTTCCGCATCGTGATGGTGTTCTTCCGGGACGATGAGTGCAATGCCTTCGGATGCGTCGATGGTCTGCTTGTCAAACAGAACATCTTCCAGAAAATCTTCCAGCCCCGCACCGGAAATGATCACCACATCTGCAGCCTCGGCGGCCTTGACCTGCCGGACGTTCAGGGAGTAGTCGTGAAGGCAGGAAACCTGTTCCGTCACCAGCCGGGTGACGGTGATGCCGGTACCTTCACAGAGGCGGGCGGTAAATTCATACACCGGCAGGGTAGTGGCGGCAATTTGGGCCGAGGCCTCCTGGGCGCAGCCGCAGAGCAGCAAACTCAGTAGCAATGATAAGATCAGAACTCGTTTCATGAAAAGACTGCTTTCTATATTATACTTCCTATTTATCATATCACAGTTGTCAAGAAAAAAGAAAAGGAGTCCGTAAAACGAACTCCTTCTTTATGTAAGAATTTTAGTGGTTCTCTTTCCACTCCTTGACCTTGGTCTTGGCCAGTCTCTGGATATCCTCAGTGGGATACTTGGAAGTCTCGCCGCCAATGCCATACACGAAGTACAGGCCCTCGGGAGTCTGGAACAGATCTTCCTCGTAACCGGCGGGGTCGCCCAGGGCGCCGCAGGTGAACTTCTGGATCAGGGTAGCGGTTTCGGTGTCATACTCCTTCTTGCAGATGATCTTCTTCATGGAATGAACCTCCTTTCGTTTCAAGCAATAGACAGTGTTTTTTATTATACATATTTTTATCGGGAAATCAAGCACTAAATATGAAGAATCTGAACATTTTGAAAAAAATTGGAGGATGCTTCAATAATCTCCCAGAGGAATCCGGAATTTCCCTGTGCATAATGCACAAAGAAAAAAGACGATTTTCCTGAAAATACCATCTTGTCTCGGGGGGGGAAGGGGTGATATGATAGCGTGGTGGAGGGAACAATATGCGTGATTTTCCGATTTTTACCACGGATACCGGGGTGTCCAGCCTGATTTTGAAAGAGATCCCTTATAAGAAAGAAGCCTATATCCGTATTGGAGATGTGCAGCAGGATGGGTTTGCAGAGCATCTTGCGGAATGCGTCAGCTTTTGCCGGATGGCGGGAGCGGAACAGGTGCTGGCCACCGGCCATGAGAGGCTGGCAGAATATCCTCTGGAAGCGGCCCTGCTGGAAATGCGGGGAACTGCCTGGGTGGAGCCGGAGAAAATGAAAAATCTTTTCCCGGTGACGGAAGTTACTGTGGATTCCTGGCGGAAGCTCCACAATGAACGACTCCGGGATGTGGCCTGTTCGGCCACCCTGACAGCCCGGGAAGAAGGGAAAATTCTGGAAAACCCGGGAGCTTACTTTGTCCATGACAATGGAGAACTGCTGGGCATTGGCTGGCTGAGGGACACGGAACTGCGAACGGTCGCATCCACAAAATCCGGGGCAGGGGAGACGGTGATGCACACCCTCATGTCTCTGGTGGAGGGCGCCACCATGACACTGGAAGTGGCTTCTACCAACTCCCGGGCGATCCGGTTGTACGAAAAGCTGGGATTTGTGGCTACCGGGGAGCGGGAACGGTGGTACAGAGCTTTTTAGTGGATAGCTGATAGTGGATAGTTAAGGAATCCCTGCGGGGATGGTTTTGAATGAAATCGTCCACGAAGTGGACACCATAACTATCAACTGTCAACTATCCACTATCAACTCATTCAAAATAATTTTTGCGGTGTAAAGAAAAAATACTTGACATCCGATGATGGCTATGCTATAATGCCCAAGGTCAAGGGAAATGCCTTGACAGTAATACGAATTCTTGTGTCAGACTTTTATTAAGAATTCGTTTGGGAGGCTACAATGAGCGCATGGGAACTGGCACTGCTGTTTGATACCTACGGCGGTATGCTGA
>CAYXUI010000022.1:18518-25753 GCA_964468195.1 uncultured Oscillospiraceae bacterium
ACAATGAGCGCATGGGAACTGGCACTGCTGTTTGATACCTACGGCGGTATGCTGACGGACAAGCAGAAGGCTTGCTTTGATATGCGCTATAATCAGGATCTGTCCCTGGGGGAGATCGCCCAGGAGCTTGGCATCAGCCGCCAGGCTGTCAACGACAACCTGAACCGTACAGAAGCCCTCCTGCGTCGGATGGAAGAGAATATCGGAAGTGTCAAACGGGATATGGTCACCCGCAGGGCGGTTCAGGACATCCTGGACGCTGCGACCGTACTTGGCACCTCTTCTGATCCGGCGATCCTGGATGCGATGCGGCAAATTCAGGCCGCTGTTCATACATTAAAGGAGTAAACCATGGCATTTGAAGGCTTAACCGAAAAGATCAACGCCACCTTCAAGAAGCTGCGTGGCAAGGGCCGCCTGAAAGAGGCAGACGTGAAGGAGGCTATGCGGGAGATCCGCATGGCACTGCTGGAAGCGGATGTCAGCTATAAGGTGGTCAAGGACTTCACCAAGGCCGTCACTGCGCGGTGCGTGGATACGGAAGTTCTGGAATCGCTGACTCCGGCTCAGATGATCGTGAAGATCGTCAACGAAGAGCTGTGCAAGCTCATGGGTAGCGACACCAAACACATTACCATCAATCCCAACGGCCCCACCGTGGTGATGCTGGTTGGCCTTCAGGGCGCCGGTAAGACCACCAACGGCTCCAAGCTGGCGGGTCTGCAGAAGCGGCAGGGGAGAAACCCGCTGCTGGTTGCCTGCGATATCTATCGTCCTGCTGCGATCCAGCAGCTGAAAGTCTGCGGTGAAAAACTGGGGATCCCCGTTTTTGAAAAGGGCACCCAGGATCCCGTCCAGACGGCAAAAGAAGCGGTCCTTTATGCCCGGCAGCATGGACACGACATGGTATTTTTGGATACCGCCGGTCGTCTCCATGTGGACGAGGCATTGATGAATGAGCTGAAAAACATCAAGCAGACCGTTAAGCCTGACGAGATCATGCTGGTCATCGACGCCATGACTGGTCAGGATGCCGTCAATGCCGCCCAGAGCTTTAATGAGTGGCTGGATATTGACTCCGTGATGCTCTCCAAGCTGGACGGCGATGCCCGTGGCGGTGCGGCCCTGTCTGTCAAGGCCATCACCGGCAAGCCCATCAAATTCGCCGGTATTGGTGAAAAGCTGGAGGATATCGAGCCTTTCCACCCCGACCGGATGGCAAACCGGATCCTGGGCATGGGCGATATGCTGAGCCTCATTGAAAAGGCGGAAAAGGCTTTCGATGCCCAGAAGGCCGCCAAGATGGAAGAAAAGCTCAAGACCAACAAGTTCACCCTTCAGGATTTCTACGACCAGATGGTGCAGATGAAATCCATGGGTTCTATGGAAGAGATCCTGGCCCAGATGCCCGGCGGTGCCAATATGAAAAACGTCAAGCTGGACGAGAAGGCCATGGCCCACACGGAAGCCATCATCCTGTCCATGACACCGAAGGAGCGGGAAAAGCCCGAGATCATCGGTGCCAGCCGGAAAAAGCGTATTGCCGCCGGTGCCGGCGTTCGGGTGGAAGATGTGAATAAACTGCTGAAAAGCTTTGAGCAGATGCGCAAACTCATCAAGCAGCTCTCTGGCCCGGGTATGGGCAAGAAAATGAAGCGTATGAGCCGCATGGGCGGCTTCGGCGGAGGATTCCCCGGCTTCTGATTTCCATATCATTGCCACATTGGTGCGGCAATGACATAAGTGTGGTTCGCTGAAAGCAAATTGCTTTGCGATATAGATTTATTTTAGATTATTTATGGAGGTGAAACTCTCATGGTTAAGATCAGACTGAGAAGAATGGGTGCAAAGAAGGCTCCTTTCTACCGTATCGTCGTTGCTGACGCTCGTTCTCCCCGCGATGGCCGCTGCATCGAGGAGATCGGCACTTACAATCCCCTGACCCAGCCCGCCACTATCACTGTGGACGCTGAGAAGGCCCAGAACTGGATCAAGAACGGCGCTCAGCCCACCGACACTGTTCGTGGCCTGCTGAAGACCGCTGGCGTTCTGTAAGATCCCCAAAGGAGATTCCCGGAATGAAAGAACTTTTGCTGTATATGGCAAAAAATCTGGTGGATGATCCTGAGGCAGTCACCGTTGCCGAAATCGATGGCGAGGACGGCAAGGTGCTGGAGCTACGTGTTGCAGAAGGCGACATGGGCAAGGTGATCGGCCGCCAGGGACGGATCGCCAAGGAAATCCGTACCATTATTAAGACTGTTGCCCAGCGCACTGGCGAGAAGGTCACGGTCGAAATCGTGGATTAAACGATTATGCGTGGCATTTGCCACGCATTTTTCGTCCTTGCGTTTGAAAAAATTTATCCATTACCGCCATATATGGCAGGAGGTTTACGATATGAAACTGGAATTTGTGGAAGCCGGTGAGATCGTCACCACCCACGGTGTCCGTGGGGAGATCAAGCTGCTTTGCTGGCTGGACAGCCCGGAAATGCTCTGCGACTTTGACCGCTGCCGCATCGCCGGGAAGCAGTACACCATGGAGCAGGTCCGGGTCCAGAAGACCTGCAATCTGGTGAAGCTGAAGGGCGTGGATACCATGGAAGCTGCCCAGATGCTCCGGGGCAAGGTGCTGGAACTGTACCGGGAAGACATTGACCTGGAGGTGATCTTTGCTGCGGAAC
Source organism: uncultured Oscillospiraceae bacterium (assembly GCA_964468195.1). GTDB lineage: Bacteria > Bacillota > Clostridia > Oscillospirales > Oscillospiraceae > Faecousia. The sequence continues at coordinate 21,205 of CAYXUI010000022.1, forward strand.
TGTCCGGCATGGAAGTCTATACCGGGGAGGGCTATCTTGGCCGGATCCGGGAGGTGCTGGATTACCCCGGCAACTGTGTGTATGTGGTGCAGGGGGAGCATGAGTACATGATCCCTGCGGTAAAACAGTTCATCCTCAGCACGGATATGGAAGCCAACCGGATGGAGGTTCGGCTTATCGAGGGTATGCGCAGTGATGAGAATTGACATTATGACATTGTTCCCGGAGACTCTGGGGGATGTGCTGTCGGAAAGCATTCTGGGCCGGGCTCAGGAGCGGGGCTACATCCACATTGATACCCACCAGATCCGGGACTATACCGCCAACAAACAGAATCAGGTGGACGATTACCCCTACGGCGGTGGCCGGGGGGCGGTGATGACCGCTGACCCTCTGTACCGCTGCTGGGAAGCCGTCTGTGATGAAGCCGGTGGCCCGGTGCATACCATTTACCTGTCTCCCTGCGGTCATACTTTCCGGCAGGAGGATGCCATTCGCCTGAGCAAAATGGACAACCTGATTCTGGTCTGCGGCCATTACGAGGGTATTGACCAGCGGTTCATCGACGAGTGCGTGGACGAGGAAATCTCTCTGGGGGATTTCGTCCTCACCGGCGGCGAAATTGCCGCTATGGCTGTGACGGATGCGGTTTGCCGGATGGTGCCCGGCGTGCTGGCCGATCCGGAGTGCTTTGAAGATGAAAGCCACTATAACGGCCTGCTGGAATATCCCCAGTATACCCGGCCCGCAGTGTGGCACAACCGGGAGATTCCCGCAATCCTGACCTCCGGAAACCATGAAAAGGTGCGCCAGTGGCGCAGAAAGCAGGCCCTCCGCCGCACCAAGGCCCGTCGCCCGGATATGTATGAAAAGCTGGATCTTTCCTCCAAGCAGGACAAAAAGCTCCTGAAAGAAATGGAAGCGGAAGACGCAGAAATGTAAGGAACAACCGCTCTGTGGTCATGGCCACAGGGCGGTTTTCTCAGTTTTCTTTGTACAAAAAGCAGCCTTCTTCATGGGAATACAGGACGCCAATGGCTTGTAAATAAGAATAGATGATGGTGCTTCCCACAAATTTCATGCCATGCTTTTGTAGATCCCGTGACAGAGCATCGGACAATTCGTTGGTGGTTTTTCCGGTTTCGCAGATGGTTTTTCCCTGGGTAAAGGTTTGCAGATAGGCGGAAAAACTGCCAAATTCTCGTTGGATCTCCCGGAAGATTTTGCTGTTGCTGATGGCGGCGCGAATTTTGCGCCGGTTGCGGATGATTTTTTCGTTTGCCAGAAGTTCCTGAATTTTGTTTTCGTCATATTGGCAGATGGCATCGATTTGGAAATCGTCAAAGGCCTGCCGGAAATCCTCCCGCTTATTCAGCACACATTCCCAGGAAAGCCCGGCCTGAAAGGATTCCAGAATCAGCATTTCCAGCAGGTACTTCTCGTCAAAATTTGGCTGCCCCCATTCCAGATCGTGATAGGTGATATATTTGGGATTGTTGGGATTGCACCAACGGCATCTGGTCATACGGTGCTGCTCCTCAGAAATTCACCACATTCTGGGGCGTTCCGGCCTGGAAAACGCGGATATTCTCCACAACAGTATCCAGCAGCCGCTGGCGGCTTTCGATGGGAGCCCAGGCAATGTGGGGGGTGATGATGCACTTGCGGGTCTTCAGCAGAGGATTGTCAGGAAGCATAGGCTCCTGAGAGACCACATCCACCGCCGCATAGCGGAGCTTGCCGGAATTCAGGGCTGCCAGCAGATCTTCTTCCACCACAAGGCCGCCCCGGGCGGTGTTTACCAGCATGGCACCATCTTTCATTTTGGCCAGAGTTTCGGCGTTGATGATGGCATCCGTTTCGGCGGTGAGCGGGCAGTGGAGGGAGAGAATGTCACTTTGGGCAAAGAGGGTATCCAAGTCCACATATTCGGCAATGGCCTTTCCTTCTTCGCACTGGCTGTGATTGTAAGCGATGACCTTCATGCCAAAGGCCTTTGCCAGCTTGCCCACAGCACGGCCAATGCGGCCAAAGCCCAGAATGCCCAGGGTCTTCCCGGTCAGTTCCATCTGAGGGGTGAGCCAGTAGCAGAATACCTCGCTTTCACACCACTGACCTTCATGGACGGAGTGGTTGTGCAGGCCGATGCGGTGGCACATTTCCAAAATCAGAGCCATGGTAAACTGTGCCACGGCATCGGTGCCATAGGTGGGAACATTGGTCACCGGGATTCCATGCCTTGCGCAGGCTTCACAGTCCACGATATTGTAGCCCGTGGCCTGTACGCAGATCAGGCGGATGTTGGGACAGGCGGCCAGAATTTCTTCCGTAATGGGTACTTTGTTCACCAGAACGATCTCACTGTCGCCAATGCGGGCAATGGCTTCGCCGGCGGTATCGGTGCCTTCATAGACGGTGACATCACCCAGTTCGAACAGACTGCCGTAGGACAGATCGCCGGGGTTCAGGGCCTTGCCGTCGAGAATTACGATTTTCATAATATTTCCTCCTTCCACTTGCAAAGCGGACGTGTTTTTGATAGGATAGGGGAAAGAAAACTGTGAGGTTACTATGGAACTGATTTATGTAGATGAGGATATTGTGGTGTGCATCAAACCCGCCCGGGTGCTGTCCACCGATGAGCCCGGGGGCCTGCCGGAACTGGTGCGGAAAGCACTGGGAAACGAACAGGCGGACATCCGCACGGTGCACCGGCTGGATCGGGTGGTCAGTGGGGTCATGGTGCTGGCGAGAAATGCCAAAGCCGCTTCGGAACTGTCCCGGCAGATCCGGGAGGACGAATTCGATAAGGAATATCAGGCCGTGCTCCACGGCTGTCCACAGGAGGAAGAGGGAACCCTGAAAGACCTGCTCTGGCGGGACAAAGCCCGGAAGATGACCATGGTGGCAAAGCAGCCGGGCAAGGGCGTCCAGGAAGCGGTGCTGGACTATCAGGTTCTGGGGAAACATGCAAACTTAAGCCGGGTAGCCATTCAGCTCCGCACCGGCCGCACCCATCAGATCCGGGTGCAGTTTGCCAGCCGGGGAATGCCACTGGTAGGGGAGCGGAAGTATGCAGTGCAGGAGGATCCCTGTGAGATCGCCCTGTGGTCTTATCGCATCGGCTTTACCCACCCGGGAACGGGAAAACGGATGGTGTTTTCTCAGGAGCCGCCGGAAGGATTCCCCTGGTCGGATGTACCGGTATTATAACATGGTTTTGCCAAAATGAAAAGCGGCGGGAGGATGCTTTATGCCAAATTATGATTTTTTTCAACATCGGGAATGTGAGTATTTCCCCTGCCATAAGGGAGCGGATCCGGAGACCTTCAGCTGCCTGTTCTGCTACTGTCCGCTGTACTGCCTGGGGGAGAACTGTGGCGGCAGCTTCCGGTATACGGAAGACGGGATCAAGGATTGCTCCGGCTGCCTGCGGCCCCATCGGCGGGAGAATTATGATGCGGTTTGCCAGAAAATGGCCATGGTGCTGGAATTGACAAAAAAGAAGGGTACTGATCGGGAAAAACCTTGATTTTTCCTGCGGTTGCTGGTATAATACTCGGGTCTGGAGATGTATCGAAGTGGTCATAACGAGGCTGACTCGAAATCAGTTGATGGGTCAAACCGTCCGGGGGTTCGAATCCCTCCATCTCCGTAAGGAAACACACCGCCAAAGGCGGTGTGTTTCTTTTTCGGACAGCTTGGTTGAGACGGAAGAAAGGGAAAACTTCCGTGCATATAAAGCTGGTGGTACGAAGATGACAGATTTTAGTGTTTGCTTTGATGGCGATGTAAATATTGAAATGATTACGAATTCCCTAAAGTTCATTCTTGGTGACACAAAACGGGCAAAAATTTAATTACCTGCGAACCTGATTGGAAATCAGATACGTGTGTGATATGATATTTCATATAGGGAGGCGGTTTAATAGAGATTATATTGTTTGCAATCGTGGTAATGGTCCTGTCAAATATTGAACAACAAAGCGTCGATAACAAACAAAAGAAAGCGATTGAGGACAGAGCAGCCGCTGTAGCTCGTGAGAAGATGTGGAGAAAACAAATCAGCATCAACAAGAGTGAGACGTGGAAATTCAAGCGAAGGTTCAACACGGAGCCCGATTTAAGGGAAGAGGTAGCAAGAAGGATCAAGGCGGCGTGTGCGGGTATTCCGTTTATGGACGGCGATGTTGACGTAGAAGTATTCGTTTTGGGCGGCGACGTTGCCACAGAAGCTTTTGTAAACTTTGCCAGCATGATATATTATGCGCAAGATGGCAGGATAACATATTTTTGGGAAGACGGCTACGTATATACCTATAACTTTAATGTAATGTTCAGAAAGTTATTCGGTCATGATGTGCCTGGGTTTGCAGTCGAACAGTTTTTTGACTGGTATCAAGAAGAGCTGAGGCAAAATGGGTTCATTTGGACAGATATAGACTTCGTGTACGAGCGAAAGGAAGGCGCCATGTCGATTGAAGAAATGCCGGTAGCGGCGTACTTCGTAAATGGTCCCTCGGACGATGTCACAGTGCGAATGCATTGC
>CAYXUI010000023.1:0-25661 GCA_964468195.1 uncultured Oscillospiraceae bacterium
AAGACGGTCTTGTTGATGGCCATGCAGTGAGCGGTCATAACCAGAGGATACTCGTAAGCGGTGGCATCGTCGGCGAAGCAAGCAGCCAGAGCGGCAGCGTTGATCTCAGCCTTGTCGGTGTCATCATACAGGTCAGCGATGTTGACCATCTTGCCCTTAGCACCCCAGTTAGCAACCAGACGCTCGGGACCTTCCATGATCAGGTCGGGAGCAGCGTTGCCTTCGATAGCGGTGTTGACCTTGTCGTCACCATCGGAGTAAGTCAGGTACTCAACGGTGACCTTGATGCCGGTAGCGGCTTCAAAGCCAGCCATCAGGGAATCAACAGTAGCCTGATCGCCCCAACCACCGATGGGGTAAGTCCACAGGGTGATTTCGGAAGCAACGGCGGGAGCGGCAGCTTCGGTCTCGACTGCGGCAGCAGCCTGAGTCTCAGCAGCCTGGGTTTCGGCGGGCTCTTCGGTCTTTTCGACAGAGCAGGCAGCCATGGACAGAACCATGACCAGAGCCAGCAGAAGCGCGATAAACTTCTTCATTATGTTTTCCTCCTAGAATAATACTAATATGCTTACGGTATACACCGTGAAAGCCAATGTTCCGCCCCTCTTCTATTCAGACAACGGAAGGGAAAAAGGGCCTGCCTTCGTGCGCATTTTTTAATTCTCTGAAGGTATTTTCTATTACAGATAGTAGCGAAAATTTCTCCGTTTGTCAACCGAAAACCGGAAATAATTTTCCAAAAACGGCCTTTCCGAAAAAGTTTTCCATTCCGCACAAAAATCCCCCTCCGGTTTTTGACAATCTGACGAAAGTATTTTCCCAGTCTTGACGCATGGCCAAAACATGCTATTCTATAAATATGGTATCTCTAAAGAATAATGGAGGAAATATTGTATGAAAAAGCATATCCTCTGCCTGGGTGATTCCAATACCCACGGTTACTGTGCCGACCCCAAAGACTGCGCTGACGGCGGTGTGCGCTTCAACGAAGACGAGCGCTGGACCTGCCTGTTGCAAAAGGCACTGGGCGAAGAGTATCTGGTGACAGAAGAAGGCCTGTCCGGCCGTACCACCGTATTTGCCGATGCCCTGCACGAAAGCATGGATGCCCTGAGCGTAGCTTATCCGCTGCTGAAGAGCCACGAAGTCATTGATCTTTTGGTCATCATGCTGGGCACCAACGACACCAAGGATCGTTTCGGCATGAGCGCCGCCTGCATTGGTCTGGGTATGGAGCGGCTGGTTCGCAAGTGCATGAGCGTGGACTGCTGGGGCGACCACAAGCCCAACATTCTCATCGTCTCCCCTCCCCCCATTGGCGACGGCATGCAGGATCCCTGCATGGGCGTACATTGCGCCGAAAAGTCCCGGGAGCTGGCTTACTACTATCAGCAGAAGGCAGAGCTTCTCGGTTGCCACTTTATGGATGCCGCCGGCTGTGAATTCAACCAGATCGATTACATGCATCTGACCCGCAATGGTCATGCCCAGCTGGCTCAGCGCCTGGCCGAGGCCATTCCCGAGATGATCTGAACGCAAAAAATCGTGAGTCGGCAAAGTCGGCTCACGATTCAAAAAGCACTCAATCCTTCGGCATATAGGGCCGGAACATAGGTTCAATGAGCAGTGTGGACACCAGCGCATACAGCCCCGGCAGGAAAAACAGGGGATAAATGTAGCGCAGGCACAGCACTACCGACATGGCGTGGAGCATTCCCAGCGCAATGGTGCGGGGCAGATTGGCCATGGCCACCAGCAAGGTATTTTTCAGCAGCACACCGGTAGCATTTTCAAACCGGGACAGCATGGGAAACAGGACACTGAGAATTCCCAGCACCGTGACTGCCAGAAAGGCCACGCCGGAGAAGGCCATCCAGGAAATTTCCCCATAAACAGCCCCATTCCAGACTCCCACCAGTCCCTTCCACAGGAGCCAGAAGACCACCAGATACACAATGGTCGGCACCAGTCCCGGCAACAGATTTCGCCGGAAGCTCCGGAAGAACCGTTGCCAGGGGTGCTTATCTCCCCGGCGATAGCCCTGAACCACCGCATCATACAGTGCCGCCGAGGATGCCCCCGCCGTCACCACCGGGAAGCACCCCAAAATCCAGAACAGACTTAAAAACACACAGTCCGTGATCTGGGTCATGGTGACCATCAAAGGGCTGTCCGGCCGCAAAATTTTCTGAAACATATTCGTTACCTCCGGGATGATTTGCAGCTATTGTAGCACAGTTTTCCCCGGCTGTCATCCCGAAAGATAAACCAACCCAACAAATTTAAGGAGGATACCAAAATTATGGATCGCAAAAAGTTTTTGGCGGAACGCCAGTGGATCCGCTGCCAGCTGGCAAATGTTGCCGATTTCTGGCTGAAAAATGGCGAAGATCACGAGCACGGCGGCGTTTACACCTGCCTGGATCGTGCCGGTCAGATCTACTCCACCGATAAGAGCGTCTGGATGCAGGGCCGCTGCGGCTGGACCTACGCCTACCTGTGCCATGTCTACGGTGTGCGGGAGGATTGGCTGAAGCTTAGCAAGAGCTGCATTGACTTCCTGGAAGAGCACTGCGTCAACCACGATGCCGATGGCCGCCTGTACTTCACCGTGGAAGCCGACGGCACTCCCCTGCGTCAGCGCCGCTACTGCTTCTCCGAAGCTTTCTACTGCCTGGCCAACGCCGAGTATTACGGCATCACCGGCGAAAAGGAGCATCTGCTCCGGGCACGCCGGGCATATGACCTGTACTGGAATCTGAACCACGGCATGACCGACCCCACCGGCATGGGCCCCAAGTCCACCCGTACCGGCCGGAGCCTGGGCATTCCCATGATCATCCTCAACGTCACCGGCGTCATGAAGCGGGTGGATCCGGAGATGATCGAGCTGTACGACCAGCGGGCAAAGGAGTGCATCCACGACATTTTTGCTTACCATGTCAAGCCGGAACTGGGCTGCACCCTGGAAAATGTCTGCATGGACGGCACCCCCCGCTTAAATGTCACCGAAGGCCGTATGGTCAACCCCGGCCACGACATCGAGTGCTCCTGGTTCCTGATGGACTACGCCAATCAGGTTGGCGACAAGGAACTCCACGCCAAGGCCATCGACGTGTTCAACATGGCTTTCTCCAAGGGCTGGGACAAGGAATACGGCGGCATCCTGTACTTCATGGACTGTCTGGGCAATCCCCCCGAAGCTTACGAGCACGACATGAAGCTGTGGTGGCCCCATAATGAGGCCCTGATTGCTTCCATGATGATCTACCGGGATACCGGCGACGAGAAGTATCTGGACACCTTCTACCAGATCCTGGATTACTGCAAGACCTACTTCGCTGACGAATACGGCGAGTGGTACGGTTACCTCCGCCGGGATGGTCAGCCCACTCAGCCGGCCTGCAAGGGCTCTACCTTCAAAGGTCCCTTCCATGTGCCCCGCTGCCTGATCCTGGTGGATCAGATGATGACCGAAATTCTGGAACGCTAAATCCCATACAGAAAGGAGACTTGGAATGGACGAACAGAAAATGGATATCCTGGAACGCATCCATGCCTCCTATTACCAATTGACGGCGGCAGAAAAGAAAGTGGCAGAATATGTTCTGAATCAACACGATCAGGTGCAGTTCATGTCCATCACCCAATTGGCAGACGAATGTTCTGTGGCAGAAGCCACCATTTCCCGTTTTTGCCGCAGCCTGAAGCTGAAGGGATTCAACGCATTTAAAATCGAGCTGGCCCGGCATTCTGCCGGGGCCAGCCCCCATCGGGAGCAACCGCCCCACACCCTGGCCGGCCGCAATCATGAGATCAACCAACTGGCCTTCAACGCCGTGACCCAGACCCTGGATCTGCTACGACCGGAAGATATCCAGAAAACCGTAGCCCTGTTTGAATCCGCCAGCCGGGTTCTGTGCGTGGGTTCCGGTGGCTCCATGTTGCTGGCCCAGGAATGTGCCCACCTGTTCTCCAATATCACCAATAAGTTTTCCGCCATCATGGATTCCCACATGCAGATGTCTGCTGTGGCAACCATGGGTCCCCAGGAGGTGCTGGTGCTGTTTTCCTACTCCGGTGCCACCACCGGCGGCCTGCAGCTTCTGGAACTGGCAAAGAACCGAGGGATCCCTACGGTTCTGATTACCCACTTCCACAAGTCCCCCGCCGCAAAGTTGGCGGATGTGGTGCTGCGGTGCGGCTCCAGCGAAGGCCCCTTCCAGTTCGGTTCCGTCCCTGCCAAAATCGCCCAGCTCATTGTCATGGACGTTCTGTTCCAGGAATATCAGGACCGGAATCCAGAGAGCTGCGAAGAACACATTCAAAACATCGCCTCTGCCCTGTCCGGAATGCACATCTAATACACAAAATTCCCTGTATGCTTTCGCATACAGGGAATTTTCGTTTTTAAATCTCCTGGCGGCCTTCCAGCGCCCGGGACAAAGTCACTTCGTCGGCATATTCCAGCTGACTGCCCACCGGCACACCATAGGCAAGGCGGGTCACCTTGACCTCCATGGGCCGCAGCAGCCGGGAAATGTACATAGCTGTGGCTTCTCCCTCGGTGTCGGGATTGGTGGCCATAATAACCTCCCGGACTTCCCCGGTGGCGACCCGCTTCAGCAGTTCCCGGATCTTGATGTCGTCCTGGGTCACATGGTTCAGGGGCGAGATCACACCGTGGAGCACATGGTAAGTCCCACGGAATTCCCGGGAGCGTTCCATGGCAATGACATCCCGGGGCTCGGCCACCACACAGATGATGCTCTTATCCCGCATATCGTCATCGCAGATGGGGCACAGTTCCCGGTCTGTCAGATTTTGACAGTTGGGGCAGGTATGCACCTGCTTTTTGGCTTCCACAATAGCCTCGGCGAATTCTTCAGCATCCTCCAGGGGCAGGCTCAACACATGAAATGCCAGGCGCTGGGCCGTCTTGCCACCGATACCGGGAAGCCGTGCAAACTGGTCCGCCAGATTTTGTAGGGCGGCGGGAAAAACCTGCATGGTGCCTCCTTAGAACAGGCCGCCCAGATTCAGGCCACCAGTGAGACGGGACATATTGTTGGCAGCTTCTGCGTCAGCGGCCCGGGTAGCCTCGTTGACGGCAGCAATAACCATATCCTGGAGCATTTCCACGTCATCAGGATCCACGGCTTCCGGGTTGATCTCCAGCGCCACCAGCTCGTGCTTGCCGTTGACGGTGGCAGAAACCATGCCGCCGCCAGCATTGGCGGTGAAGGTCTTGTTCTCCTGCTCCTGCTGCATCCGCAGCAGATCCTGCTGCATCTTCTGGGCCTGCTTCATCATAGCGGCCTGATTCATTCCACCGGGCATACCCCGGAATCCACCTTTTGCCATTGTGATTCTCCTTATTCTTGATTTTTTATGGTAACAATATCCCGGTGTTCCCGGCCGAAGCGCATGAGCTGCTCCATCCGGGGATTCCCTGCAGGCCTGGCGGTGATATCCACCACCACAGCCTGAACCGGACGGCCGAGCATGGCGCTGGCCTTCCGGGATACCACTTCCAGAATTTCCGCTTTGTCCAGCATGGAAGCCGTGAAGGCATTGTTACACCGCAGTTCCAGCCGATCTCCCACCAGTGCGCCCTGAACCGGTGCATTGGGGGTACCGGCAAAGAAGCCGCTGACCGGCGGTTTCAGTTCCTTCCGGATGCCGCCGCAGAGGTCTAACCAGAATCCCACCGGAGCTTCGCTGGGTGGCGGCGGTGCCAGTTCTCCCTCCACCGGCGGAGCATCGTCATCATCCGGCAGGGGCGGCCGGTCATCGTCCCAGGGTGCTTCCTGGGCACTTTGTTTCTGCGCCGGCTGCTTTCCGGCAGGGGCAGCTGCCACAAAAGCGCCGTTTTTCAGCTGTTCTTCCAGCCGTGTCAAACGGGCATTCAGCGCCGCAGCATCCAGCTCCAATTCCGGCTGGCACAGTTCCAGAATGCACAGCTCTGCATCCATCCTTCGGCTGGCAGAACGGGTAAAACTCGCCAGGGTCTGCTGGATCCGGTTCATCATCCGCACCAGTTCCCCGCTGGAAAGGTTTTTCGTCAATTCCAATACTTCCTGATCCGAAGCAACCCCGGAAAGCATGGTGATCCCCGCTCCTCCTGCGGTTTTCATCACCAGAAGATCCCGGGTCAGGCAGGCCATTTCATCCAGCATGGCGCTTAAGTCCTTACCCTCGGTGTACAGCCGGTTAAACAGTTCCAGGGCTGCCTTGCTGTTATGGGCAGCGATATAGCCCATCAGCTCGCCACATTTCTGTTCTCCGGCGATGCCCAGGCAGGCATAGACCCGCTCTGCTGTCAATTCTCCCGTAGTTGCGGAAGCACACTGATCCAGCAGGCTCAGGCCGTCACGCATACCGCCGTCGGCCAACCGTGCCAGCACTCTGGCCGCACCGTCATCCAGGTCGATATTTTCCTGATAGGCCACATATTGCAGTCTGGCCGCAATATCCTCCTGGCTGATCCGCCGGAAGGAGAACCGCTGGCACCGGGACAAAATGGTAGCCGGGACTTTGTGCAGTTCCGTGGTGGCCAGAATGAACAGCAGGTGTTCCGGCGGCTCTTCAATGATCTTCAGCAAGGCATTGAAGGCGGAAATGGACAGCATGTGCACCTCATCGATGATATACACACGCATTTTCACCTGAGAGGGGGTATAAATGGCATCGTCCCGGAGGTCACGGACGTTATCCACGCCGTTGTTGGAAGCGGCATCGATTTCCAGCACATCCATACAGGAGCCGCTGTCAATGGCCCGGCAGGCCTCGCAGCAGTTACAGGGGTTACCGTTATCCGGGTTCAGGCAGTTGACAGCCTTGGCCAGAATTTTGGCGCAACTGGTCTTGCCGGTGCCCCGGGAGCCGGTGAACAGGTAGGCATGGCTCATGCGGCCGCTCATCAACTGGGTTTTTAAGGTTTGTGTCACCGCCATTTGACCGGACACATCATCAAAGGTCTGGGGACGATATTTCCGATATAATGCCTGATATGCGGACATAGCGTCCTCCTTTCAAATTATAAACAGACCGGCTCATAACAAGATCGCACACCCACATTTGAACGAGCTGATATCCGCTACCTGAGTAATCAAGCTCAGGATCGGCAACCCCGCGGCACACGGAAAGATCCGCTTAATGCTGCTTGGTTCCCCACCTGACATGGTTCACGGGATTCCGTTGCGCAAGACCGATCCATCAACACTCTATACGCAGGTCAGACAATATTCAAACGCATCCGGGTGTGGGGGTTCATCCCTGCTATAGCGGATTGCAGGTACAGGGCACCGCTATCTCCCCGACTAGTGCGACCTTGTTATAAGCCGGTCGGCTCTTCACAAGGAACGTATTTGGTTAGTTCAGCTTGGACTCGACAAAATCAGCCAGTTCCTGGAAGGTTTCGATCTTCTGATCTTCCATTTCCAGTTCCACGCCCAGCTCACTCTCCAGATCCATAATCATTTCCACGATATCCAGGGAGTCGATGCCCAGGCTTTCAAAGGTGGAATCGGGAGTGATTTCATCAATGTCCAGATCCAGCTGCTTGGCAGCATAGTTTGCAAGTTTCTCGAACATAGAGTAGGCCTCCTAAAACTTAGTCTCTTTTCAAAGGACTATCCGAGGGTTATTTTACTATCGAAAGCTCCATTTGTCAATGGTTTATTTCCGGAGACTGCTTTTCCGCCGCATCCTTAGCAGGCTCCTCCAAAAAGGTCTCGCCCCATTTTGCCAGTTCCAGAAATACCGGCAGCAAAGCCTTTCCCTTTTCTGTCAGGGAATATTCCACATGGGGTGGGATCTCATTAAACTGCTCCCGGTGTACGATTCCCAGCCGTTCCAGATCCCGCAGTGTGGATGTCAACATGGTATTGGTGATCCGGGGCAACGCCTTTTGCAGTTCCCCAAACCGGCAGGAAGGCTTTTTGCACAACTCATAGATGATATGGGTGCGCCATTTTCCGCTCAGCAGTTCCAGAGTACGGCGCATGGGGCAGTCGTTCCGGACTTCGCTGGTCAGGATTCTTTGCAGATATTCCTCTGCCGTCATGTCTTTTTTCATATTACTCCCTGTATCTTTTAGCGTACCAAGTACAGTATTTCTGCGTACTTGCTGATAGTTTTCGTATATAGTATACTATATGTACCATAACAAATCAAGGAGAAATGGATATGAAAACCGCTATCGTTTATTATTCCAAGCACCACAGCAACACCAAGAAGTTGCTGGATGCCATCGCCAAAAATCATGACGTCACCCTGATCGATGCCATTGAGACACCCAACGCCGATCTGTCCTGTTATGATCTGGTTGGCTTTGCCTCCGGTATTTATTACTCCAAGTTCCATAAGAGCGTACTTCAGTTTGCGGAAAAGAACCTCCCCCAGGCCAAAAAGGTTTTCTTCCTGTACACCTACGGTGCCGAAAAAAAGGGCTATACCGATGCCATCGCCAAATCTGTTGCCACGAAGAACGCAGAAGTTCTCGGGGAATACGGCTGCTTCGGCTTCAATACCTTCGGCCCCTTCAAGCTCATCGGTGGCATTGCCAAGGGTCATCCCGATACTGACGACCTGACCGGTGCTATTAAGTTTTACGAGAGCATTCTCGGTTAAGTAAAAAATCACAGCCACCCCAAATTGGGGTGGCTGTGAAACTATTCAAACGGCAAAAATGCGTTTTTCACTCAGCTTCTTTCCGCCACGGCACGGCCGGCAGCATAAGCTGTAGCCCAGGCGATCTGCAAATTGAATCCGCCGGTATAGGCATCGCAGTCGATGATCTCCCCGGCAAAGTAAAGTCCCGGAACCTTTTTGGACTCCATGGTCTTGGGGTCGATCTCCGAAACCTTGACACCGCCGCTGGTGATGATGGCTTCCGCCACCGGGCGTTTTCCGGTGATTTCCAGAGAGAAGCCCTTCAGCAGTTCCACCAGTGCCCGGCGCTTCTGCCGGGTCAGGGAATTGGCCTGCATCTGGGGATCGATCTCCAAGCGGCGCAGAACCACCGGGATCATACTCCGGGGCAGCAGATCCGTCAGGGCATTTTCCATGGCCCGGTTTTTATACAGTTCCAGATCCCGCTGGATCCGGTCGTCCAGCTTGTTTTCCTCCAGTGCCGGCTTCAGATCCAGCACCAGACGGCAGCCCTCTCCTTTCAGATGGCAGCTGGCCGACAGCACCGTAGGCCCGGAGACACCGAAATGAGTAAAGAGCAATTCTCCAAAATCCTTATACATTACCTTCCCCTTGGCATTCAGGAGCTTGACCCCTACATTTCGCAAGGAGAATCCCTGCATATCCGGGCAGTCACTTCCCGTCACTTCCAGGGGCACCAGAGAGCCCTGAGGCTCCACAATGGTGTGCCCCACTTCTTTTGCCATAGCGTAACCGTCTCCCGTGGAGCCGGTGGTGGGATAGGAGGCACCGCCGGTGGCCAGGATCACCCAGCATGCCCGGAATTCCCCCTGAGCGGTTGCCACGCCGGTGACTTTCCCCTCCTCCGTCAGAAGCTTCTGCACTCTGGCAGACTGAACGGTGACATGTTCCTTCCGCAGCTGATTTTGCAGGCAGTCCAGCACGGACTGAGCTTTATCCGACACGGGAAACACCCGGTTTCCCCGCTCGGTTTTCAGCGCACAGCCGTTTTCTTCAAAAAAGGCCTTGGCCTTTTCCGGCGGAAACGCTGCCAGTGCACTGTACAAAAACCGGCCATTCCGTGGGGTATTTTGCAAGACTTCCTCTGCCGGGCAGTCATTTGTCACATTGCAGCGGCCTTTGCCGGTAATCAGCAACTTTTTACCCAAGCGGTCATTCCGCTCCAGAAGCAGAACTTTCTGCCCCTGTTTTGCTGCGGTAATGGCGGCAAACATCCCCGCCGGGCCACCGCCGATGACGATGCCATCATAATTCATAGTGTTCATCACTTTCTCTCTACACGCTTTTCATATACGTCGTACTCATCCCAGATCCGTTCCAGATTGGCAAAGGTCTGGGAAAGTTCTTTTTCCTTCTTTGCCGCAATGGCCACGATCAAAGCATTCACCAGACTCAAGGGAGCCACCAGTGAGTCTACCAAGGAAACCATATCACTTTTGGCGATGAGCACATGATCGGAATTGACTCCCAGAGGCGACAGGCGGCTGTCCGTCACGCCGATGACGGTGGCCCCGGCACTGCGGCAATACTGAGCACCTTTGGTAGTGGTGGAAGAATACCTGGGGAAAGAGAAGGCAATGACCACATCCTCTTCATTGACCCCCACGATTTTTTCAAACATCTCTCCTGCACTGAAACCGGTGATTTCGTGGACATTATTGAACATATAGTTCAGATAATACCCCAAAAAGTTTGCCAGAGGGGCAACCGACCGGACACCCAGAATATAGACCCGCTTGGCCCGGATGATGGCATTCACCGCTGCCTGAAATTCCTCCCGGCTGACGATCTCACTGGTCTGGCGCAGCTTTTCCATATCGGCGTGCATGACCATGGATACCACATCCTGATCGCTGAAGCGGTCACTGGCCACCTCGATACGCTGGACGGAGGTCAGGCGGTTAAGGACCATTTCCTGCATAGCCTTCTGCATACTGGGGTAGCCATCAAACCCCAGATCCACGGCAAAACGCACCACCGTGGATTCCGAAACCCCCACCGTTCTGCCCAGCCGGTTGGCCGTCATAAAGGCTGCCTTGTCATAGGCCTCCATAATATAGCGGGCGATCCGTTTCTGGCCCTTGGAAAAGCTGGATTCCTTCTCCTGCAACAGGGATAATACATCGTAATTCATTGCGGACACCTCTTGCGTTTTCTCTTTTTCACACTGCTCTCATAGTAGCAAATGAATCCACATTTTGCAAGACAAAATGTGGATTCATGCAAAAATTTATTTTAGCGCCGCCACCTCGTCAGCAGTTAAGTACCGCCACTTGCCAAGAGGCAGATCCCCCAGGGACAGATTTCCCTCCCGGATCCGGCGCAGACGGGTGCAGGTCATCCCCGCCGCCTGGCACATCCGGCGAACCTGCCGGTTCCGGCCTTCGTGGATGGTTACCAGGAATTTTCCTTTCTTCCCTTCCGACCGAAGCCGCTTCACTTTTGGGGGGCGGATGGTATAGCCATCCAGTTCAATGGGTCGGGAGAGTTTCTCCTCTGCACCGGGATAATCCCCGGTGACCCAGACTTCATAGGTCTTGTTCACCTCATGCTTCGGATGCATCAGGTTATTGGCAAAGCTGCCATCATTGGTCAGCAGCAGTAACCCTTCCGAGTCCATATCCAGCCGCCCCACGGGATAGACCCGGGTACCGCAGTCTGCCACCAGCTGAGAGACATCCGGTCTGCCCTTTTCGTCGGAAAGGGTGGTCACATACCCCCTGGGTTTGTGGAGCATCAGATAGACATAGTTTTCCTGCCGGGGAAGCAATTTCCCACGGATCCGGATCTCATCGGTTTCCGGGTCTGCCGTATCCCCAAGAACCGCCGTCACGCCGTTGACGGTGATTCCCCCCGCCCGGATCATTTCTTCTGCCCTCCGCCGAGAGGCCACCCCCCGGGCGGAGAGTATTTTCTGTAATCGTTCTGCCATGGCAGTTTCTCCTTTTATTTTCGGTTCCACCAGTGACGCACTTTCTCCGACTGCTTTTCTACGGTAGTACCGTAAGCTACCGGCACCTTGCCTACGGCCTTTCCCTGAAGGAGGATATAGGCATACCCTGCCTCCGCCCCCTCCACCGCCGGAGCATAGACAAACCCCGGGCCGCCAAAAGCGATCTGGGTCGTTTCCTCCGGTGCCAGGGCATAGGAAAAATCCTTCTGGGCAATCAGGGAGACCTTCCGGTTCTCTCCACCCAGGACCTCCACCGTAGCCACCGTCTGCCCGGCTTTTACTACGGTCTGCACGGAATAACGGGCAAAGCCCTGTTCCAGCAGAACGGTGTGATCCTGCCAGTCGTCAGGGTCGTCAATGGTAACCGCCACAATGCGTCTGCCGTTTCTCAGGGCGCTGGATACCAGTATCCGCCCGGCAGCCTTGGTATAGCCGGTTTTGACGCCGTCTGCTCCTTCTACCCGCCACAGTAGCTTATTGTGATTGGTCAGATACCGCTGTCCCACTTTCAGGCTTTTGGTGGAAACGGTTTTGGAAAAAATGGGATTTTCCATAGCATAGCCCGCCAGCACCGCCAGATCCCGGGCCGTGGAATAATGGCCGGGGCTATCCAGTCCGTTGGGATTTTCAAAATGGGTGCCGGTAAGGCCCAGGTTTCTGGCTTTGTCGTTCATCATCTCCGCAAAGCCTTCCACAGTGCCGCCGCAGTAAATGGCCAAAGCAACCGCTGCATCGTTGCCGGATCGGAGCATCAGACCATACAGCAGTTCCTGAATGGTCAGCACCTCCCCCTCCTGCAAGTACATGGAGGAGCCCTCGATGCCAACTGCTTCTTTGGGGATCTTCATCCGATCCAATACGTTACATTGCTCGCAGACTACCAGTGCCGTCATGATCTTCGTGGTGCTGGCGATCAGGCTCTGATCCGCAGCGTTTTTTTCATACAGCACCCGGCCACTGACCGCATCCAGCACATAGGCCTTCTTTGCGCTGACCGCTTCGGTGTGCACCGGTAAACACACAGCGGCGGCCAGCAATGCAGCCGCCGCTGTGGCGAAAAGTCGTTTCATATTCCTCACCCGGGAGTTATTCTTCCTAGGCAGGATGGTTTTATTCCTTTTTTTTGCCGTCCAGGTAAGCAGACAGCTTATCCAGCGTATCCGGGATCATTTCCACCACCCGGTCTGCAGTGGAATTGGCAGGCTCCGGTACGCTCATCATCCGCACATTGCCGTCTTTTACGATCAGAAAGCACAGCGGGGTCACTTTCACTCCACCACCGGCACCGCCGCCGAAAGGCTCGTTGCCGTTTTTATTGGCAAAATCGCTTCCGCCGCCCCCAACGCCTACACTGATTTTGCTGACGGGAATGATGGTCACACCGTCTGGGGTCTGGATGGGCTGGCCGATAACAGAATTGACATCCACCATTTCTTTGATCTTCTGGATGGTGGCTTCCAGCATATTGGGAAGTTTTTGGCTCATAAAGCAGCACCGCCTTTTCGTTTTGTTTGCATCGTTTTATATTCTTTCAGGGTCCGGATGCCATAGACAACCGCCAGGGCAAGCAATCTTCCCAGCGTGATGGTCACATCCAGCCGGGCCACACATCTTGTTTCGGATGCAGTGAAATCACATTCCACTTCCACATCCCGTTTTTGGATCCGGAATAATTGTTCCAATTGCGGCATAAGATTGCCTAAAGCAGCCCAGGCTCTGCCATAGCTGATTGCCAGATCCGCCGGGTCTGAGGAAGCCAGGATCAGCCGCAGATACAGCTCCTTCACCCGGATCTTCCGTCGCAGATCACAGAGCAAATCCAGTATGGTTTTGACCAGGGGCATGAAATCAGTGAGTTTGCCGCCACTTTCCTTCTTTTTCCCTTTGGCTTCCGTGGCAGGGGTAGGCACAGCTTTCTTCTGCTCCGGTTCTTCCTGCTCTTGATTTCTCTGTTTCTTCCCGGGATACAGGGTATACTTCACCGGCCCCACATGGAGCGTTACCCTGACCCCATCGGCATTGTAGTCCAGTCGGATCCCCAAAGGAAGCATGGCCAGCAGGATCAGAACGCCCAGGGCAATGAGCCAGCCCATCAACTTTCCTCCGTCTTGGTTTCCTCCGGCAGCTCAATGGGCTCACCGAAGCTGATCTTGTCAATGGGAGGCAGCTCTTCCAACGAGGACAGACCGAAAGTTCTCAGAAAATCCGGTGTGGTCTTATACTGAATGGGACGGCCAGGAACATTCAGTCGTCCCGCCTCCTCGATGAGCTTCTTATTGAGCAGTGCCGCCACAGAGTAGGCGCTGTCCACGCCCCGGATTTGCTCCACCATGGCTTTGGTGGCAGGCTGATAGTAGGCAATGATGGTCAACGTTTCCAGCTGGGAGGCAGAAAGCTTGGGAGGCTTCCGGGTCTCCAGTGCTTTGGTCACATACTCCGCCATTTCTCCGGCAGAGACCATCTGATATCCCTTTTCCAGTTTCAGGATCCGAATGCCCCGGCGCTCAAAAGCATACCGGTCAGCCAGTGCATCCGCCGCCTGTTCAATGTCCCTGGGGTCTGTTTCCAATGCTGCCGACAGCCGGGCAATGTCCATCCGCTCACCGGCTGCGAACAAAATTGCCTCAATGGCTCTGGTCAGTTCCTCCGTTTCCATGTTCGGTCAACTCCTTTCGTTCCTGATCGTCCAGAAGCCGGACGTTGGGGTTATCTCCGTTGATATCATCTTCCAGCGTAACGGAGTTGGTTTTACAAAGATCCAGCACCGCCAGGAAGGTTGCCACGATCTCCGAGCGGCTCTTGTTCCCCTTAAACAGGTTCTTCAGCCGCTCCACGCCCCGTAGCAGCAGTTGCCGGAGGACTTCCCCCGTCTTTCTGCCAATGGGGTAAGGCTCCTTACCCACGATGCCCTGGAAGTTGGAAGTCGGCGGCGGCAGCTGCCGGGCATTGCGTTCGGCAATGCCTTCCAGCGCCCGGAGCAGATCAATAACATCGTGCTGATAGCGGTAGCCAGTATCCCGGCGCAAAGGCTCCGGGTCTTTCGTGAACAAACACCGGCCGATCTCGTTCCGGGGTTCCAGCTCCACCACCGCCAGACGGATCTGCTCCATGGCTTCCTTCCGCTTGCGCTCCACCAGAGATTGCCGCAGCAGATCCAGCTCGCTTTCCGCTTCTGCCTGCTCGGCGGCGGACAGGAGCATCTTGGTCTTGATGAGCATCAGATGGGACGCCATAGTGATGAATTCACTGGCGATCTCCATATCCAGCCGCTTCATTTCTTCCAGGTAGGCCAGGTATTGCTCCAGAATGGCCGTAATGGACACATCCTGAATTTCGATTTTATTCTTGCTGAGTAGTTCAAAAATAACATCCAGAGGGCCTTCAAAATCCGCCATCTGCTCGCTGCGGGTGTGGACGATGCCCTCCAGGTGGTATTGTGGTTGTGCCATAACGGTTTCCTTTTCCAATCATTCACAAGCATATTTTTAAGCATTATACCATTCTTTTTCCGCAGGCGCAAGCCTCTGGCAAAATTTTGCGCTTTATCACAGAAAATATTGCATTTTTCGATTCCGTGTGTTATGATGGACACACGAGAAAAATTCCTGGAGGGATGAGAAGTGGCAAGACGTAGTCGCAATCGCTATCGTGAAATGGAAAATATGATGACGAAAATTATTCTGGCCGATGTGCTGGTGTTCATCCTGTATCTGGTATGTGCCGCCTTTTCCTGGCACATTCTGAAGGTTATCACCGCCATTATCGCCATTTTTGGCTCCCTTTTATGCGTAGGCTGGCTGTATCTGACCGGTGAGTTTGCCCGCCGCCGGAGCCTGTGGATGGTCACAGCATTCATCTGCATCGTGATCTGTGTAGCCTTCTCCCTGCTGCTGGGCTACCCCGCCCCGGCTCCTACCGCCTGATTTGTGAAGTAAAAAGGACTGTTGTAAACCAAAAAGGTTTGCAACAGTCCTTTTTTGTGTATCCATCACCGTAGGGCGGGGGGCATGCCCCCGCCGATCAGGTAACAATTATCGATGACTTGTTGAAATATCATTTTCTCCTTCCCCGCAAGCTTGTGCAATTCCATGGTGATGAGGAGACATTTCTCCGTTCGGCAGCCCGGTTCAAAACCGTAGCGGGTCGGCGGGGTCATGACCCCGCCCTACGAAGCAAGAAATACTATTTCCGGTAGAACGTATTCCCCCCAATAAATTCCCTTACCAGACTGGTGGGCGGGATCTCGTCATCCACGTCCGCTTCCTGAATGTAATTGAGGATCTTGACAATATTGCGCACTTCGTCGTAGCATTCCTCCTCCGGCTCCACCGCCGTCAGCAGGGGGAAAATGTGCTTTTTCAGTACTGCCAGTTCGTATAATGTGGAAGAGTTGAAGATCACATCCGCATTTTCCTGATAAGGGAAGATCCACCGTTTCTCCCCCCGCTGGACACTTTCCCACATGGAAAGGGTCCGCTGGACGGAAGATCCTCTGGTCTCATAATCCCGGACGATCCGCCGCAACAGCCGCAGGTAACTGGTGGGGATCCGGTTGTGGTCATCCAGATTCAGAGGCAGCAGCGGGCTGACATAAAGCCTAAAAATCAGATTCGATTCCACATGCTCCGGCAGCATCACGGGATTTAGCCCATGGAGTCCCTCCACAATGACAACGGAATCCGAAGAAAGCTTCAATTTTTCCCCTTTCCACTCCCGGCGGCCGGTGAGGAAATTGAACGTGGGAAGTTCGATTCTCTCCCCTTTCAGCAGCCGTTCCAGGTCTTTCCGGAACAGGGCCGTATCAATGGTGTTGATGTGCTCTAAGTCCAGCTTTCCGTCGGGGCCGGGGGCAATTTTGTCCCGGTCAATGTAGTAATCATCCAAACTCATCAAAACCGGTTTCTTGCCATGGACCCGAAGCTGGGTTGCCAGTCGGTGGGCAGAAGTTGTCTTGCCGGAGGAACTGGGGCCTGCCAGCATGACGGCCTTTGCCCCCCGCTGACAAACCAGATCCGCCACCTGAGAATACCGCTTTTCGTGGAGGGCTTCATTGACCCGGATCAGCTCCCGGATCTTTCCAGAGACCGTCAGGGCATTCAGGTCTGCCGCCGTCTCACATTCCATCAGGCTGCACCAGCGTTCTCCTTCGTTAAATACGTTAAAGAAGTTCGGCATGGAGGGCACTTTTGCGCAGCGGTCAGGATCCTGATCGTCAGGATACAGGAACAAAAATCCCCCATCCGCCGGGAGGATATCCCACACTGTCAGATAACCGGTGTCCGGCATCATTTCGCCATAGTAATAGTCGGCAAAATCGCCGTAAGAATATTCGTCAAAGTAATCCACATTCCGCAGTGCCAGCAGCCGTGCCTTATCCTGCTGGCCCAGTTCCCGGTACCGTTCGATGGCAGTCTGCAGGGGCACCCGGCGGCGGATCAACGGGATCCGCTGGGCGATCAGTTCCGCCATTTTCCCTTTCAGGGCATCCACGGAAAAGTTCTCTGCCCCCTCCACCTGAATATAGACACTGTTTCCCAGGGTGCAGGTCATTTTCGTTCTGGCCTTTGGCCAGAGCTGCCCCAGTGCCAGAAAGATCACAAATTGCGCCGTACGGATATAGCATTCCCGGCCCTGACTGTCTGCAAAGTACAGCAGCCGTACTTCCCCATTGGAAGCCGCCATGACCCGCCGGATATTGGTGCCTTCCGGACTTACGTCTTTTGTTCGCTGGGGAATATAATTCAGGGTAAACACTTCCCCGGCGATTTTCGCCGCCAAAGGCTGATCCTTCAAACTGTCCCCCGTCAATTTCAGCCGCGCGATCAGATCCAGCAATCGTTCCCCCGGTTGTGGCAGGATCCGGTGGCCGTCAATATTTAAGTACATCATGCGTCCCCCTTATGTGACTTTCACAAATCGTTTTCGACATTATACCAGCACATTGGTCATTTTGCAATATTGTGCAGAAAAACAATCTGTAAACTCTATGCAAAGCCGCCCATCCGCATTCTCACCAACGCAAAATCAAAAAACGCCTGTGGCTGCGCAAACAACCACAGGCGTTTTTCCTGTTCTTCGAATTTTTCCGCATCTTCACCGCATCCTGGCAAAAACGGCAGCCATTTCTTCCAGTCTGGCAACGCTGTAGGCAAAGAAGTTGCGGTACGACTGGCAATAGTAGTTTCCACCGGTTTTCTCCCAATCCCGCTTGCATCCACCGCGGCACAATGGCAGATACCGGCAGCTCCGGCACGCTTCCGGCCGTTTCTTTCCTGCTTCCAGAAAGGCCTGGGATACAGAAGAATTCATGGCCTCTTCCACGGTACAATCCCGGATATTCCCCAACTTCCAGGAATCCAGAACATAAAAATCACAGGGATACAAACTTCCGTCCCCCTCCACCACCAGATAATGGCCGCAGGAACCGGCAGCAGCGCAGGAGCTGGGGGGTAGCCGCAGCAAATGCCGCAAATAATCATCAAAATTGCGGATGCTGATATAATTTCCCTGCTTCCAATCCCTGTACCAGCAGTCGAACAGCTGGCACAGGAACGTGCCATAGGCTTCCGGAGTCAGAGAATACCCCAGTGTCCCCCGGCCTTCTTCCAGCGGGTCCAGACAGGGAATGAATTGCAGCGGATGGCCCCCCAACTGCCGCAGGCTCCGGTAGACCTGCCGGGCTTTTTTGGCAATCTGCGCCGTGACCACACACAGAAGATTGGTTTCCACCTGGGCCTCGTCCAGCAGTTTCAGGGCGTTGACCGTTCGGTCCCAGGTGCCTTTGCCGGCACTGTCCAGCCGGAAGATATCATGGATGGTCTGGGTACCGTCTATGGAAAGGCCCACCAGAAACCGGTTTTCCCGGAAAAATGCAGTCCATTCTTCATCGAAACAATAACCGTTGGACTGAATGCTGTACTGGATGTCCACACCGGGATTGCCGCATTCTTTTGCCATGGCAACAAAATCCCGAAAAAAATCCAGTCCTGCCAGTGTCGGTTCGCCACCCTGGAACAGGATGCTCAAGCCACCACCGGCCGGCAACGCCCGGAATACCTCCGTCAACAGCCGCCGTGCCGTCTCCCTGGTCATAATGCCCATGGATTTCTGGGTGCGGTTATTGGACACGTCTTCGTAAAAGCAATAGGTACAGCGCATATTACACAGGCTGGAAGCCGGTTTGATCAGCAAAGTCAAGTTTTTCATAACGGTACTACCTCATTGGTTTTTGGTTGGATGGACGCAGGGCCGATAGAGCGGCCTTCACAGATTTTCGGCATCATCACATAGGAATAGCCTCTGTCGTCGCAGTCTTTGTTGGCAATCATCCGCATCAGCCGCAGCCCCAGTTCCACCCCCACTTCATAACTGGGGGTGATGGAACAGGTGACGCCTTCCACAGAAGGGTCTTCGCTGGAATAGTCGAAACAAACCACGGAATAATCTTCCGGAATGGTTTTCCCCATTTTATCCAATGCCTGCCGCACCAGGCAGTAGATCATGTAATTGCAGCAGACAATGGCGGTACACTTCGGCAGATTCCGGAGGAACTTTTCAATGGAGCGGGCATATTGGGTGCTGTGGGCTTCATCGGAAATACACCACTTGATGTAATGGTCTTTCATTTCCACGCCGTAGCTGCGCATGGTCTTGGCCATGCCCTGAAATTTCTCCACGCTCTGGTAATTGTCGTAGATGAAGATCCCGGCGATCCGCCGGTGTCCGGCCTGGATCAGCCGCCCCACCAGCTCCTGGGCACAAACCATATCATTGACAATGACCCGGGGATACTGCAGATCTTTATAATAGTTATTGTAAAAAATCACCGGGATCCGCCGCCGGTACAGTTCTTTGTAGCAATCCAGATTGGGATTCATAATGCTGGCCTTGACACCATCCACGATGAACCCCTGAAAATTCTGGTGGACCACCGTTTGCAGACACCGGCGCTCGTTGCAGAATTTGTTATCGGTAAGAAACACATGCAGATCCACCCGATGTTGGGACAGCACGCTGCGGATGCCCTCCATCAACACGGAGTTTGCCTTGGGATCCTGTCCCTGGAGGATCAGGCCGATCTTCCATTTGGCCTGCCCATCGCTGAGTTCCCGGGAGATGGCCTGATCCTTGTAAAAAAACGTCCCACTGCCTTTGATCCGATAGATCAGGCCCTCGCTGATGAGCTGCCCCATGGCCACCCGGACAGTTTCCCGGCTGACATTCAGCCGGTGACACAGGGCATTCTCCGAAGGCAGACGTTGATTGCCGGAGAATTTATTTTCATCGATATAGGCCAGCAGCCAGCGATAGACCTGGCCGGACTTTCCTTCGGGAACTGCCATAGTCTCCTCCTTTATGATTCAAAAAAGGGAGTGCCTGCAAGCGCTCCCTTTTTGCTTTAACAATCCGTGATAACGGGATGGGCGCCTTCTGCGGTTTCCAGCCACTTCAGCAGTCGCTGACGCAGTTCCAGCTTAATCTCTCTGTAAGCCGGGTCTTCCACCACGTTGTTCAGCTGATAGGGATCCACACGCATATCGTACAGAAAATCGTCTGCATAGTGATCCGCTGCTGCCGCATCACCACCGTTGACACCGGGGGCGTAAACGGAATAGGTAAACTCGGGAGTCCGGATGCACCGGCCCACACGGCTTTCGGAAATCTGTGCATAGACCTCGTTGGTTCTATTATCCAACTTTTTCTCCACCACGTCAAGCAGATTTTCACCGATCATCTTGTCACCCACATCCACGCCGGCCAGTGCCAGGAAGGTTTTGGGCAGGCTTTCGGTGCTGACCAGTTCCGTTACCGTCTTGCCGCCACGGAAGGGGCCACCGGCGATGACCAGCGGCACATGGAGACAGCCATCATGGCAGGAACGCTTATAATCGTCGTAGCCACGGAGGTGGGAATCGGTGTTGCGGGTCTTGAAGTGAGAACCGTGGTCAGCAGCGAAGATAATGACCGTATTCTCATACAGGCCCTTCTCCTTCAGCTTGGCCACCAGCTTGCCCAGATTCTCGTCCAGGCTGGCGCACTGACCCAGATAGTCGGGGTACTCTTCTGCGGCATTGCCGCCCAGAGCCTTCAGATCCTCCGGCAGAACGAAGTTGGCATACTTTTCCTTGGAGCCGTTGGGGCCTTCGTAGTGCTGGTGGTCATTCTGGTGGTGGGGTTCGATCTGGGAAATGGTCATGAAGAAGGGCTTCTTGCCATCATACTGATCCAGATATTCCAGAGCGAAATCGTTGATGCAGTCGGCACGGTAACCCTTGAAGTCGATGCGGTTGTTGTTTTCGTCAAAAACATAGCCGTCATAACCGTGGGAAGTAAACTCCAGCACGTCGGCAGTCCGCCAGAAGCCGGTATAGCCGCCCCGGAGTTCCAGGGGAATTGCCGTGATGGTATGGTCGATGGTGGGCGTTTTCTCCAGCTCACCGTCAGAGGCCAGATGCCACTTGCCGATGTAGGCCGTCTCGTATCCGGCATCCTTTTCCATGTACTCGCCCAGAGTCTTGATGCCGCTGGGCAGCATGATGTTGTTGCGGAAGCAACCGGTTTCCGTGGGATACTTACCAGTCTGGAACAGGGCACGGCAGGGGCCGCACACAGGCTGGGGAGAGAAGGCATTGTCAAACTTCACGCCTTCGGCAGCCAGCTTGTCCAGATTGGGAGTGATGTCCAGAGGCTGACCAAAGCAGCCGCAGGTGTCCCAACGCTGCTGGTCGGTAAAATAGAAGATAATGTTATTAGCCATTGACGGATTCCTCCTTCTTTTTCTTGGCGGCGCTCAGGTTGCCTTTGAGAATACCGGCGATGACCACCACAATCAGGGCGATGAAGATCCAGCAGAAGATGCTGCTGAAGAAGATCTTGGGGCTACCGTCGGAGATCAGCAGAGCACGGCGGAAGTTAGTTTCCGTCATGGAGCCCAGAACCAGACCCAGCAGCATGGGCACGGCGGGCAGCTCCAGCTTGCGCATCAGGTAAGAAACGATGCCAAACACCAGGGCCACGCCCAGATCGAAGTAGTTGCTGTTGACGGAGAAGGCACCGGCGAAGCAGAAGATCACGATAATGGGAGTCAGAATCTCGGTGGGCACGGAGACCACCTTGGCAAACAGACCGGTGAGGAACTTGCCCTGGAGTAACATGAACACGTTGACCAGAATCAGGCCCAGCATGATGGCGTACATGATATCGCCATCGGTGGTGAACAGGGACAGGCCGGGGTTCAGGCCGTTGATCATCAGAGCGGACAGCATGATGGCCACACAGCCATCGCCGGGGATACCCAAAGTCAGCAGAGGCACCAGAGTGGCACCGCAGACGGCGTTGTTGGCGGATTCTGCGGCGGCAACGCCTTCCACAGAGCCGTGGCCGAATTCCTCGGGATGCTTGGACATATTCTTGGCGGTGTTATAGGAGAACCAGGAAGCCTCGGAAGCACCGGTGCCGGGGACGATGCCCACGCAGGAACCGATGATGGAGGAGACAATGACCGGGCGGATCATCCGCTTGTACTCTTCTTTGGTGATCTTGCCATCGTCTTCTTCGCCCAGCTTGCCGGCCTTCAGATTCATCTGATCCCGCTTCAGCTCGGACTTGCCAATGACTTCCACCAGTGCGAACAGACCGATGAGCACAACGGCGGTATCCAGACCCAGATACAGCCGGTTCACGCCGAAGGTGAAGCGGTCATAGCTGGTCATGGGATCGGCGCCAATGCAGGACACCAGCAGACCCATACAGGCGGCGATGATTCCCTTGGTCAGGCTCTTGCCGGAGACACCGGCAATGATGGTCATACCGAACAGGCAAACCATGAAGTATTCCGCAGTACCCAGCATGGCAGAGATCTTTGCCACCTGGGGACCCAGGAACAGCAGCACCAGGGCGGAGAACACGCCGCCGAAGGTGGAAGCATACAGGGCGATCTTCAGAGCGGCTTTGGTTCGGCCCTGCTTGGACAGGGGGTGACCATCCAGCATGGTAGCAGCAGCATGGGGAGTACCAGGGGTGTTGATGAGGATAGCGGAAACCGATCCGCCATAACCACCGGCACAGTAAATACCCAGCAGGAACATCATGCCGGGAATGGCACTCATGGTGTAAGTAACGGGCAGGAACAAAATGATACACAGGATGACACTCAGGCCGGGGATGGCGGCAAAAATAGCGCCGATCAGCACGCCCAGATTGATCCAGATGATATTTTCCAGAGTAAACAGCAGGCTGGAAGCAGGCCCGATATATTGTAGCATATCCATATTTTCAGTACCTCCTTCTCAGAACGGAACGTTCAGCACGAAACGGAACGCAGCCCAAATCACCACGGCAGCCGTCACGGTGATGGCATAGTAAGACTTCTTCTTGCAGCGGAAGAAAACCAGGAATGCAACGGCGCAGAAAACGCCACCGATGACGAACAGATCGGTGAGCTTTGCCAGCAGGTAGGAAATGACCAGAATGGCAATGATGGTCAGTGCCTTCACTTCCACCAGCGCAGTCATACTCTTCATATTCATAGGCTTTTTGGTAATGAACTTGTAACCTTCCGTACCGGTCAGGATCAGGCTCATAGCCAGCATCAGGTAAGCCAGCATGGTGGGGAACGCACGGCCATTGACCAGATCCTTTTCCGAAATCACCACCTGCTCCGGCATAATGAACAGAATGACGGCGGAAAGAATCAGGATCAGCACGCCAGTGACCAGGTCCACCGGATAGGAAACGTTGATCTTATCCAGCTTTTCTTCCCAGGCATCCAGCTTCTTTTCAATTTCAGCAATTTTCGTTTTCACGTTAGAAAAGAACCTCCTTAGGATTTGGTTAAGAAAGACCAGTGCGGGGAATGGGAGGGACCCAGGTCCGATCCCATTCCCCGCAGGTGGTTCAGGAATTGTTCCGCAATTAGCCGGCGACGATATCCTTGTACTCGTTGACAATGGCCTTGACGTTCTCAATGTGGGCTTCCACATCGGCAACGGTCATGGTGTCCACTTCCAGCAGCATGGTGTCGTTCAACCAGGTGGTGACTTCCTCGTCGTTCAGGATCTTGCCGTACAGGGTCTTCAGCTCAGCGACCTTGGCATCATCGGTGCCCTTGCGAGCCATGACGAAGCAGCGGTTCCGGAAGTAGGGGTAACCGGCAGCGCCCACACCCTCAACACCGGCGAAGGGGCCGTTGACGATGGCATCAGCATCGAATGCGCAGGGGATTGTCACGCCGCCCTGCTGGTAGGTCTCCAGAATCTGAGACTGGTGAGAAACGGCGAAGTTGGTCTCACCCTTGGCAACAGCCTGAGCAGCCTCAGCAGCGGACTGGTAAGCAACCAGCTTCAGCTGTTCGCCGGCGCCCATGGAGCCGAACAGAGCAGCAGCCAGGAAAGCCTCGGAACCGGTAGCGCCGTTGACAGCCACGGAAACGGAGTTGCCGGCAGCAACGTAAGCTTCCAGATCAGCGATGGAGCCAATGTTCAGGGTAGCATCGGCAGACAGAACGAAGACGGAGGAATACAGGTTCTCAACGAACACAAAGTCCTCATAGCCGAACTGCATCTTGGCGGGGTCCAGGATCTCGGTGATGGACAGCAGGCCCTCGCCCACGAAGACCAGCTCGGTGTCGTTGGCCTTGGTGTCAGCGATCCAGGTGTTGACGGTGGCAGCGTCGCCCTTGATGGCTTCGGCAACCAGGTTGATGGAATCAGAATAGTCAACAGCCTTGGCAGCGACTTTCTGGCTTACCATGGAGGCAACACCGGAGGGAGCCCAGGGGCAGGTGACTTTCCAGCTTTCGGTCTTCTGACCGCAGCCAACCAGCATGGCAGCGACCATAACGACCACGAGAACCAGAGACAGAATACGTTTCATAGATATCTACTCCTCTTAATAAATTCCGCTTTGGAAGTGCAGGCACTTCCCGCTGGAAAGACTATACCAAATTTCCGGACAGCAAACAACAGATTATTCATATTTTTTCAAAAAGTTGTCTGCTTTTTGACGCTTTTCACAAAACCTGTCTTTTTGGAAACGTAATTTTCTACAATGCAAACGTTTCAATTCTGTGCAAAACGCCAAATTCTATTTTTATTCTCTCTCCCCTTCCCCGGTAGCCTTGGACTTGACAGACCCGGATGCCTTGGCTACAATAGATATAGAAAAACATGGGAGGTGGGCACAACATGAATGAAAAAGGCTCCAATCAGCAGCTTTTGCGGCTGCATAACTATCAGCTTGTCAAAAAATGTATTTATCAGAACAGTCCCATTTCCCGGGTGGAGCTGTCCCAAAAGCTGGGGCTGACCAACGCCAGCATCACCGGCATGGTCACCCAGATGCTGACCAAAGGGCTGTTGCAGGAGACCCAGAGCCGTGGGGAACGGGGCGATACCGGTGCCGGCCGGCCCCGGGTCATGTTAGAATTTGCACCAAATGCCTACTATATCTGTGGTGTTGACGTAGGCCCCTACAGCATCAACTATCTGTTAACAGACCTCCACGGCAGCATTCTGGCCTGCCGTAACACGGACAATACCTTAGAAGAATATGATAAGACCTTCCACCGCCTGCGCCGGGAGATCCCGGATTTCCTGGCCCAAAGCGGCCTTCCCCGGGAGCAGATTCTGGGCATCGGCATTACCCTCCCCGGTCTGATCGACGGCCGGGCCGGGAAAATTTACACCACCTTTCAGGAAGGCTGGACCCAGCACAATCTGGCCCGGGAGCTGGGGGATGCGCTGGGTTATCGGGTAGTGGTGGAAAACAACGTCCGTGGCCGAACCATCTGCGCCGATCTTCTGGACCGGGCCGTTACCGCAGAACCCTTTGCCTATTTCTTTGTTTCCTACGGCGTGGCCTGTCAGATGATGATCGACGGCAAGATCCTCTACGGCCAGTCGGCTGCCGCCGGAGAGATCGGCCATACTGTTGTCCAGCGTGGCGGGCCGGTATGCCCCACCTGCGGCAACCGGGGATGTCTGGAAGCTTTGGCAGGAGAACGCTCCGTTTTGCGCCGGTGCCGCCAGGTCCT
>CAYXUI010000024.1:0-25174 GCA_964468195.1 uncultured Oscillospiraceae bacterium
ACGCTCGCAAGAACGCTACCCGTGGCCCCCGTGAGTTCTTCACTGCTACCTGCGCTCGTTGCGGTGGCGAAGCCAAGGTTCCCTTCCAGCCCAAGTCCGACCGTCCCGTGTTCTGCAGCGAGTGCTTCGCTCAGATGCGTGCCAACGGCTAATTTCAGCTGAAATAACCAAACCAGAAACAGAACCGGTTTTTCCGGTTCTGTTTTTTGCTTTTTGGGGAAATAGATGAAAAAATGCTGAAAAATTCTCCTTGCAAAGAGATGGGGTTGATGGTATAGTTATGATGTATGATTTTATCCAGCGATAACTTCGGTTATCGCTTTGTCGCGTGATTATGGCACGCAGAAAAAACGCCTTGCAGTTTTGCAGGGTCAGAAGAAAGGTATTTGAAGTATGGGTAACATTTGGAAGCGGTTGCTGTCGCTGACACTGGCGATGGTCATGGTTCTGGGTATGGTGCCTGTGCAGGCTTTCGCGGCGGAAGACGCCGGGGAAACTGCAGCAGTAGTCGCAGAAACAGAAGCTGCGACTCCGGAGACGCCGGTGGCGTAATCTTCGGAGCCGGTGCCGGAAACTACGGCTGCCCCGGAAACCACGGTGGCACCGGAGACCACAGAGGCTCCGGCCGGGGAACCGGAGGAGGATGCCGCAGTAAAATCCGTGCAGGCATTGATCGATGCCCTGCCCACGGCGGTGAACTCTGCCGAAGAGGCCGAGGCCCTGAATGCCGCTCTGGCAGTGGTCAACGATGCCATTGCCGGGCTGACCGGCGATCAGGCAGCCCAGCTGGATATGGGCAAGTATTACACGGCCACCACCGCTCTGGAAAGCTGGTATAACCAGGATTACAGTGGGGATGTGCTGGCGGATGGAACGAAAAGAGTTTTGGACGGGGAAGTAACAATCGCTGACTTACTGGCAGTTGTGGCGTGGAAGTCTCAAACAGGGCGTACATATACATGGACAAAGCCTGATGAAACTACATTTACGTCAAATAAGTCTGGTTTGGGGGCTGACTGCGGAGACAGCAGCACCATTGAGGTTACCACAGGTTCCTATAAAGTTCAGTATACTTCCTTGGGAAAAACTTATAGCAAAACAATAGATGTTACAGTTTATCATAAGGTAACTGCGCAACTGTCTGCTGATTCGGATGCAAATGCTACCGGCGCCGGAGTAACACCCGCCAGCGCAGAAGTTGACCATGGGAATACTGCGACCATCACGGTTGCAAAAGTGGATGGCTACAAGGCAGAAGTTTACCTTGCCGGCGCTCTTGTGACTACCCTGAGCGATGAGAACTGGACGTATACCACTCCTGCCGTCACTGCCTCCTGCGGATACACGGTGAAGTATGTCTCCACTTCCGCTGCGGAGTATGATGTCGAACTGGTGGTGGAAGGCGAGGAATACGGCAAGGTCAAACAGAGCAAAGAAAAGGGTATCAGCGGTGATAAGATCGCACTGACCATTACCCCCGAAAAGGATACGGAAAGCGTACATTATAATTACAAGGTAGAAGTATCCGGCGAAGGTGCCAGCTATAACGAAACAGAAGGTGTCGTGGTCATTGGCACGGAAGATGTTACGGTTACGGTTACCTTTGAGAAGTATGAGCTGACGCTTGCGGAAAATGCAGAATCCGTCAAGTTCAATGGCTATCTGTCTGCCAAGGAGCAGATGGCGGGCGGCACCGGCTATGCCGATGTGGAAACCAGAAAGGTTCTGGAGCAGGTCATTCTGGATGCACTGGGTGTGCAGTTTAATGGCGAAGATGTAGAAGTTGTGGATGTAAGTATTCAGTATTGGCCGTATGCTTATGGTGCGCTGTTTGGGGCAAGCGTTGCTGACTTTAATGAGGACAGCGAGAGAGCATTGGGAGAGAATGCTCCTGACGACACATGGAGCGATACCTTCAAGTCTGGCCTGAAGTATTATGATTTCGGCCAGCGGTTCCGGGAAGGTGACACCGACGCCAAGGAAAAAATCGTCATCACCTACACCCTGGAAGACGGCACCACTCTGTCCCTTACCCGGGAGATCACTCTGACGGAAGGCCGGAAGGTGCGGGATGTCAACTATACCGTTGGTGATTCCTATGAGAATCCTCTGGCCTATGAAAACAAAGATACCGTACTGGAGGAGATCAAGAAAAAGGTCAGCCTGCAGGGCAGAAACTGGGATGGTCTTACCATCAGTGTCAGTGCACTCCCCAACGAAAGCGGAGCCACGCAAAAGGTGACTGTGACGGTTACGGGGGATACCGGCGATGCTACTTATGTGCCCACGACCTCTTTTGATTTGTTTGTTCAGTCTCCCGCAGCTGTGGCAACCGTGAATTTCGATGTTCAGGGCAGCGGCACCGTGAAGGTGGGTGAATTGGACAAGTCCGGCACGCTTACCCCCGGTAAGTATGCGATCACGGCAACGGCTACCTCCAGCAATGATAAGAGCATTGTAAATTATCTGGAGTCTGTTGTCGTTACCTGTGGAGAAAATGCCGTAACGCCCGATGGGGATGGCATGTACGCTCTGGAGGGTGACAAGATTTACACGGTCAATGTCGAGTTCAAAACCGCATCTGTGGTTCTGAAGGAAAATCAGACCCTGTCTGTAAACCGCTATAGCTATGATACCAAGATCCAGGACCTGAAGAACAATGTTCTGTCCACTGTTATGGAGGGATATACTTCTGAAAGTGCCGGGGATTATACGGTTACTCTGAAGGGCGTATTTGGTGCGTTTATTCAATTCAACCTTGACGAGGTTGGCGGATATAATGATACCCAGAAGGCCAGACTCGAAACAGCGCTGGGCGAAGATACCCTCACGGTAACCGTGACCGGTAAGCACGGCGAGACGGCAAGTGTCAGCGTAACGCTGGCAGAAGCCCGGAAGGCGTACGAGATCCAGTGGGAAGATCCGACGGTCGATTTTGACAGCCAGGCGGATATCGACGCTGCGGTGATGAACCAGCTGAAAGCGATGAACACCGACTGTGGCACGATCACGGCAACGCTGGCGGAGGGTCAGAAACTGCCCGGTACGGAGGGTGCCGAGCTTACCTATCATGTTACCGTTGCAGAGAACGAAAAGTATCTGGAAACCACCGGAACGGTGGAAATCACGGCGAAAGCCAACTCCAAGCCTACGCAGTTGCTGGTCCAGACAGCCGGCGAGGGCACTGGCGAACACACGATCCCTACAAGTGCATACGAGACTGTGAACTTCACCGTTACTCCGAATCAGGATGGCTCCTATGTGGAATCCGTTATGGTCACCTGCGGTGGAAGTACCAACAATGTGGAACTGTCCTACAGTAATACGGTAGCCAGCGGCTCTTTCTCTGTGGAAAACGATAAGAGCTATACGGTCACCATCACCTATGGCAAAGCAACTCTGGAGGTTGCACAGGATGCAGAAGTTGCGCTGAACCTGTATGTGGGGAATTATGTTGACTACAGCGCCCGGCTGGACGGCCTGAAGGGCAAACTTCTGAACGCTCTGCTGGGTGAAAATGTGAACGCAGACGATTATGAGGTCTACGTTTATACCACGAAGCTGTCCTTCCTGGGCACGGATGGATACAAGTCTGTAGAAGCATTGGATTTCTACCTGTATGCCAGCCAGATCAAGGATACCATCCAGGTCAAGATCGTGAAGAAGGCTTCTGCTGACGGAAAGCTCCCCGCTGTCACTGTGGAGGATATTTCCGTTCAGGTGGTGGAGTCCCGGCAGACTGCTTCCATTGACGTGGCAGCGGTGAACGAAATTACCGTTACAGACAGCCTGAATCCTGTGATCACCGCAGTGAAGGCCGCTACAACCACCAACGGCGGCACCATGACGGCAGAGATCACCAACGGCGAACTGCCCACTCCGGAAAAAACCAATGGTACCGTGACCGTGAAGGTAACGGTGGCAGAGAGCAAGGATGCTCTGGAAAATACCACGGGTGTGACAGTGAATGTTGCGGTGAAACTGGCACAGTATACCCTTACCTGGAACGCCGGAGAGGGTGCCTTTACCGGCGGCGGGAAGACCATTACCACCGAGCAGTATTATGGCGAAACGGTGACAAAGCCGGAAAGCGAGCCTTCCCGGGAGCAGACGGTTTCCCATACCTATACATTTGACGGCTGGGACGGCCTGACGGAAAATGCCACCGTTACCGGGGAAACGGCCTTTACCGCCAAATACCAGGAAGAACTGAGAAAGTATACCATCACCTGGAACGCCGGGGTCGGCTCTTTCGCAGAGAAGAAAAAAGAAGTTACCACTGAAGTGGAGTACAGCAAGCTGCCCACTGCACCGGAGGATCCGGAAGCAGAGGACAAGTCCTTCGAGCGCTGGAATCCGGAAATCACGACGGTGACCGGTGTGGCTACCTATACCGCGTCCTACTCTGATGATACCATCTACAAGGTGACCTTTGTTTATGGCAACGGAACGGAAGACGAGACGATCCGTGTGAATGCCACCAGGGAAGAGGTCATTCCTGACAAGGCAGATCCCCAGTGGGAAGACCATATGTTCACTGGCTGGGAATGCAATGTGGAAGGGGTCGCGTTTGGCGAAACTCCCGATTGCGAGCAGAAGGAGATCACCTTCACCGCCCAGTGGGCTGACGATGCCAATGGAAACGGCGTGGATGATAAGGACGAGACCCTGACCCTCAAGATCGAGGGCGCAGGCGAAGGCGATGTGGTGAAGATCGGCATTGCGACCATCACTGCGGATGAGAATGGTATTGCCAAATATCTCTACGATTCTCTGAAGGAAACGGTTCTGACCATCACGGCTGTCCCCACTACCGAGGGTTACACCATTCCCAATGTGATGGAGCGGCTGTCTACTACCTACGTCAAGAGCATTTCTGGGGAAGGCGTTGCAGACTTTGCCTATGACAAGCAGTTTACAGCAACGGCTACTGTCACTTTGACAGAGGTCACCGGCGAGATCACTGTGACCTTTGCTCCTGCGGCATTCGATGTAATAGAGCCCCTTGAGCAGCGTGTTCTGAGCTACTACCCCGGTATGACCGGCGTGCAGAATACGGATGTATACAATACCATCGTCAACAGCCCCAGCTGGGACGGGAATGCCACGGTTACGGTAGAGTACCTTGCCCGGGAAGCAGGTACGGAACAGGTCGTTAACATTGACGATCTGAAGCTCAGCGATACGCTGAAGAGTGCACTGAAACTGTTTGGCCTGAAGAGCATTACCATTCCCCAGACGGAGACCTGGGCAGAGCTGGATACAGAACTGTCTGAGCAGGATGTGGAGAACACCAAAACCTATACGGAACTGTTCAACGAATATCTGACCAATGCAAAGTTGCAGGAAATCTATGATGCCTACAAGAAAGCCTATGAGGAAGCCAGCGGTTTGGATAAGCTGACAGCTGGTGGAAAGGCTGTCGTGGCAGAACTGGAGAAGATCGTTGCTGCTGTGCAGGATACCGCCAAGTTCTCCGGTGCCCACGAGTTTGGCTACAATGCTTCTACCAGCCAGGATATGGAAGAAATCATCCGGCTGACCTATGCCAACGATGCGATGGCAATCAAGACGGAGCAAACCATCATCCTGCGGGATATGCGTACCCCCACCCAGCTGGTGCAGCTGGCGGGAGGCAGCACCACCCTGACCTATAAGGACTTTAAGGATACCGATTTGGCAGACTTGCTGAACTTGCAGGTCCAGAGTGTGGATGGCGTGGCAATTGCCGACCAGACCATCGAGATCCTGGAAGGCACCCTGGAAGAGAAGAGTGTCTCTGAGGATCCTTACACCATTTCTTTCCGGTTCAAGGGCAACCGCGAATATAAGCCCGCCGAGGCCACCTTCCAGGTGACCATCGACAAGGCCTCCGCCTCCATGGACATCGACAATGTGATCGTTACCTACGGTCAGGGTTACGTCATGAACCACAACATCACCCGGGGCAATGCCTACGGCGATGACGGGGAGATCGAAGATTCCCTGATCCGGTTCGTGGTGGGCCTGAATGTGGCGGATCTGTCCATTGGCGAAAGCGGCATTACCGGAACGAAGACGGTCGTGCAGCTGATGCTGCCGGAAAATCTGAAAGAGGGCCTTGGCAGCCTGACCGGCAACCTGTTTAAGGATGGCGTGGAAATGTCCCTGTCCGCTCTGCTGGATGCCCTGGAACTCATCGATGCGGATTCTCTGGAAGTGCTGAAGCAGGCGCTGGAAGCCATCAGCAAGATTACCGGAGATTTCACCATCAAACTGGGCGGCAATCTGCCCACGGATATCGGCACCTATCTCTACGGTGCCGTGAGCACCACCGGCAACTATGAGACCGTGCTGGATGTGGCCTACATTATCATCAAGCCCGATGCCCAGCAGGTCTATCTGAATTGGAACCATGCCGACAGCAACGGTATCTTCACGGATGCACTGCTGCAGTATGTGGATCTGGGCGCTTCCGCCTATGACGAAAATACCTTTGCCACTGTGAATGAAGCCGCTACCGCCTGCGTCCGCAACCTGTTCTTCGGCGTGAACAAGGGCGAGGATAACAAGCCCGCTCTGGTGCTGAAGCTCTACGGCGCCGGTATCGACCCGGAGAACTTTGAAAGAGATCTGGGCAACGGTGGCTTTACCCAGATGGCCTTTATCGCAGAGTTTGGCAATGAATTCTACTATGCAGTACCCATCGTCCGGGCTTTCGCCATCGTGCCCAACAACGTGACCGTTTCCATTACCGATGGAGAAGGAACCAACTTCCGTCGTACCTATGACGGCGAGAAGCAGGAGCTGACCATCACCATCAACGGTAGCGTGCCTGAAAGCGGTCTGGAAGTGACCTATGTGGGCATCACCACCAAGGGTGAGACTTACAATTCCGCTACCGCTCCCACCGACGCCGGTGCCTATGTGGTCACCGCCATCTATCGGGCCCATGACGAAAACGACAAGCTTACCGGAATCGGTATGGCTGTGAAGGATCTGCTGGTCCTGCCTGCCGAAACCGAAACCACTGTGGATGATGCCATCATTACCGTTGGGGAAACGGTGAAGCTGGAAGACATTGTGCACATTACCGCTGTTGGGAATCCTGACAAGACCATTCTGACGGCTCAGCTGGCCACCGATGGTTCCTTCAGCGAAAACGGCGTGGCTGCCATTTCCGGCAACGTCAATTTGGACTTCCCCCAGTGGGTGGATGATATCCTTCAGGAGAAGGCACCGGAAATTTACAATGGTGTTACGGTAAGCAAACTTTCTGAGATCCTGAACAGCAAGATCAAGAGCGTGCTGGAGGGCCTGGAGCTGGGCGACGCGCTGACGGAGATCCTGGATCAGCTGGATGCCATGCTGCAGAAGCTGCCCAGCAATGCCACGGTGACCTTCCAGAATACGGATGCCAAGGTGTTCAGCCAGGTGGGTGTCTATCTGGTAGGGGCCATGGTCACCGACAGCAACTATCAGGTTTCCGCAGACTACGGCCTGGTGGTGGTCAAACCCAATGCCCAGAAGGTTTATCTGGATTGGAACTACCACGATAACAATGGTATCTGGACCGAGGAACTCCTGAGAAATGTTGACCTCTACGCCAGCGCCTATACCGATCCGGAATTCCTGTACAAGGACGAGGAAGCCACCAAGACCATTACCCATACCTTCCTGACCGTTGACAGCAATGGCGATGTGAAGGTTTCCCACAACGCAGAGGAACTGACCTGTGGCGCTTATCTGGAGCTGGCTTATATTGAGCTGGAGCTGGATGGCAATATGACCATCAGTGACCTCATTGCCCGGCCCATCGTCACCGTGCCCAATGCGGTGAAGGTGGAATTCGTGGATGAGAACAATACCGCCAATGCTGACCGGAAGTTCTCCTACGACGGCAATCCCCATGCCATGAATGTGCGGGTCACCAAGAACGGCAATCCTGTAGACGTGCAGGAAGGCGAACTGACTGTCACTTACCGTGGCGTGACCACAGCTGGTAAAGTCTACAATTCTACCACGGCTCCCACCGAGGCCGGTGCCTACACCGTCACGGCGGTCTATGCCAAGTATGAAAACGGCAAGCTCATTGACGGCGGCGCAGCGGTTGGCGCGATGGTCATCAACCCCGCTGAGGTGGCGTTCTCCGTTACCGGCGGCATGATCCCCTATGACGGCGATCAGCACGGCGTTACCGTGGAACCGGAGAATGTCAACTACACCCTGATTGCTGCTACGGCAAATGTCAGCGGTGCGTTTACCGAAATCGGCTTCGAGGCGATGGAAGGCGTTCTGAATGTGGACTTCCCTGCCTGGGTGGACGCCATTCTGGAAGAGGAACATCCCGAAATTTACAAGAACGGCATCACTGCCAAGACCCTGATGGAAAAGCTGAATGCCCTGAACCTTTCCGGTACCTGGGTCGATACCCTGGTGAAGCTGCTGGAGAAGGTGCCTTCCGGTGTGGAGGTGACCTTCCAGGATAACATTCAGTTTGAGGATCCCGGCGTGTATGTCTTTGCCGGTTTCCTGACGGACTTCAACTATGTGCCCGCTTCTGATACCGCTCTGCTGGTGATCCAGAAGGTGGATTCCCAGCTGGCCTTCCAGGACACCGAGGTATACTACAACGGCGAGACCCAGAGCATCGATGTTACCAATCCCTGCGAAACCGACTATGTGACGGTGATCGTGGACCGGGAGAACAACATTGCCAACATCCTCTTTGAGAAGAATCTGACAGATGTGAAGGATCTGCTGGAAGAGGCGTTGGGATATACCACCCCCAACACCATCGATGTGACGGCTTTGATGACTGCTGTCAACGGTGCCATCGAAAAGGCACAGGCACTGGAAAACCTGCCTGTGGATGTGCAGGCAGCACTGGAGAAACTGGCAGAACTGGCAGCCGAGCTGCCCCAGACTGGTACCATCTACATCGACGGCACCTGGCGGCCTGTGGATGCGGGTGAGTATGAATTCTACGGAATTTCTCTGTCCCCCTTCTATCAGACCAAGCTGCTGGCTGCAACGCTGACCATCAAGCCTGCTGAAGTTACCATCACGGTAGCGGATCAGAAGATGTACTACGGTGATAAGGAACCGGAAGCCAAGGCAGAGGTGAAGGTGGAAAAGGGCGCTGTGGATCTGACTGTGACGGTCACCCGGGAGACTGGCACGGATGCAGGCACCTATCCTTATGACGTCGCCTATACCGAGAGCAAGAACTACAAGGTTACGAAGAAGAACATTGGTGCACTGACCATCCATCCTGCTGAAGTTACCATCACGGTAGCGGATCAGCCGATGTACTACGGTGATAAGGAACCGGAAGCCAAGGCAGAGGTGAAGGTGGAAAAGGGCGCTGTGGATCTGACTGTGACGGTCACCCGGGAGACTGGCACGGATGCAGGCACCTATCCTTATGACGTCGCCTATACCGAGAGCAAGAACTACAAGGTTACGAAGAAGAACATTGGTGCACTGACCATCCATCCTGCTGAAATTACCATCAAGGTGAAGGATGCAGAAAAGACAGTTGGTGAAAAGGATCCTGAGAATAAGCCCATCATTACCGTTCAGAATCCGAAGGGTGCTGCGCTGGATACCAGCGTCCTGGAAGTCGCGGTCACCCGTGAGGGTGGCGAGAGCGTGGGTGACTATGATTACATCGTCACCTATACGGAAGACGACAACTTCGAGGTCACCGTTGACGCAGGCATGCTGACCATCAAGGCAAAGGATGACAGCGGCGACGAGGATCACAAGAGAGACGGCTATCCCATCTCCTTTGAGCCTGACGATGCCGGAACCATCCAGCCCGGTGCCACGGTGGAAATCGACGGCAAGCCCTATGAGCTGGATGAGAACTGCACCGCATGGGTGGAACACAAGACTGCCAGGATCGCCCAGACCTTTGTCAACAATGTTGGCGAGGATGCCCATCACTCCTATCCCACCCACATGTATGTGTGGTATCTGACCTTCGTCGATGGCGACGAGGCATACTACGATGCGGAACCGATCCCGGAACTGACGGATTTCTTCCAGTATCACGGTACCTCCATCCGGGTGAACTTCACCAGCAACGGCATCCGGTTTATGACGTCTGTCAATGAGCAGGACGCCAGCGCTTTGATGCAGGGCAATTTGATTCAGACGGATGTGATGGCAGGTTATCAGATGACCCAGACCGGTACTCTGTTCAAGTGGTATACCGGAGCAGCCCTGACCAACGACGGAAATACAGCCAGCAGTCTGGTTTACGGCGTTGAAGGGGAGAGCGACATGCGGGTGTTCCAGCAGACGGACGGCCGGAACTGGTTCACCGGTATGCTGACCGGACTGGAGACCGATAAGGAGACGCTGGAGAAGGATCTGGTGTCCCGTCCCTACGCCGTGCTGGTGCGGGGCAATGAGACCGTTACCATCTACGGCGGTACCATCCAGCGCAGCATTTACTATGTTGCCAAGCAGAACGAAAACTGGCAGGTCGGCACGGTGTACAATGATTACATCAAGAGCATCATTGCTGCCGTAGAAGGCCAGTGAACCGAAGAAGGAGGAAGAAAACCATGAAAAGAATTGCGTTATTGACCATGACGGCGCTGCTCCTTCTCGGTATGGCTGGCTGCTCAACCAAGCAGGAGCCGACAGAGCCCACGGTAACGGAAGCCACTGTGGCTCCCACCACGGAAGAAACCACCATTCCGGCTCCTACGGAGCCGGAATGGGAGGAAGGCATTGCCCGGGCCGGTCAGGCAGAGGCACTGCGCAAGACCTTTGACCAGGGG
Source organism: uncultured Oscillospiraceae bacterium (assembly GCA_964468195.1). Taxonomy (GTDB): domain Bacteria; phylum Bacillota; class Clostridia; order Oscillospirales; family Oscillospiraceae; genus Faecousia. Next base: position 10,776 of record CAYXUI010000024.1, read on the forward strand.
TCCCAGGTCCAGGTTCTGGGCCAGTATGGGGACTACTATGTGGTGGAAGGCCAGGAAGAAGACCTTCTGGTGGAAAAGCGCCTTCTGCGGCTGGACAGCGAGGAGCCTCTGAAAGAGGATACCTGCTATGCCAAGTGGAATGCCCTGGTATTTGACAACGTGTACTTCCGGGGCGAGCCCCTTGTGACGCTGAATGGTAACACCAAGCTGACCATTCTGGAAGGCAAGGATGACTGGTATCAGGTATCCTGGGACGATGGCGAAGGCTATATCAAGGTGGAGCAAACCAGCCAATACCGCTATACCAGCAGTTCCGGCGGCTCCGACGGTGGCAGCTCCGGCGGCGGTTCCTACGAGGGAAGCTCCGGGGGAAGCTCCAGTGGCGGATCTTCCGGCGGCAGCTCTGGCGGCAGTTCCGGTGGTTCCTCCAGTGGAAATGACGGCACGGATGTGGACATTGGCCAGCTCCGGGCCGATGGCGGCGTGTCGCTGATCCTGCTGGGTGTTTACTACGGTCCGGAACAGGAGCCTGACTTCACGGCTGGCTCCGGTAAGATCCTGGCGGAGGACGTGGAAGGCTACCTGCTGCTGTGGCAGCGGGGCGACAGCCTGAAGGTCACAGAGTACAATGAAACGACCTGCACCATCTGGGTGGAAGAGGAACTCTATGTGACTCTGCCCAGATATCTGGTGATGCTGGAGGAGGATGAAGTTTACGAATCCTGGACCGGCTATTCCAGAAGTCAGGCTGTGGTGTATCAGGAATACCAGATGCGCAACGAGAGCAAAAAACTGCGCATCAACCAGGAGGTAACGGTATTGGGCGAATTGGAAGAGAAATGTGATTCCTATTTCTACTCCGGTTGCTATGTGGTGGAAGTAGACGGTGAGATCGGCTACATGTCCACAACGGATGTTCGTCCCAACCGGTTCGCTACCGGCAGCCCCAGCAGCTCTGATGGTGACGGCGGTGGAAGCGGTTCCTACGGAGGAAACACCGGTGGCAGCTCCAGCGGCGGTTCTTCCGGTGGCAGCTCCGGCGGCGGTTCCACTGGTGGCGACACCTGGACACCTCCTGCGCTGTAAGGATCCATAGAACAGAAACCGAGATATTTTTGTGAAGAAAATCCCCTTTGTGCAGAGTTCCGAAATACCAAGAATTTCGGAACTGCACGAAGGGGATCGTTTTTTGGAAAGGGAAAGGCAAGAAACCGATGCTCTTCTGGAGCCAATAAGCGGCAGGACCCCTGGGGAGGGATCCTGCCGCTTGTGCTGTTTCGCTGTGTTACCGGCGCGGGTCTGCAATCAAATTGCAGACCCGGAAGTGCTCTTGCCGGGGCAAGGTGGGGAAGGGGATCTTCCTTGCAATGTAGGTGCTTTTCCTGTTTACCTGCCAGAGGAACCGGATCAGGGGTAGAATCAAAAATGGTATCCCGCTTCCAGCAGCCGGGTCAGGGCTTCGTTGGCTTCTTCATCCGAAAACAGGGCGGTGAACCGCTTGTCGATGACCAGGGCTTCCAGGGTCAGTTCCAGATGGCCTTTGGCTTGCAGCAGGTTAAAGCCGTCGCTGAGATGATTGCCGGAGAGAATGCGGTGGGCGGATTTTACCGCTTCGGTGTTTTCCACCGGGCGCACCCGTACCCCCAGGGATTCCGCTTTTGCCCGGGCCATGGCCCAGGCGGTGATGAATGTTTCCTCCATAAGATGCTCCTTTTGTTTTTGTTTTCATTATAGCCGATTTTTCCCGGAAAGCAAGTCCCTGCCCCAATGGAGAATATGGCGATGTTCACCAATCGAAAGCATTTGTCCGTCGCATAATTGCACAGAATCGAGAAATTCTACTTTTTGATTGCAATATACCGCCTTCGTGTGATATTATTATGGTCAGAAATTTTGATATAAAGGAGAACCGCCATGCTTGCTGAAAACGCTTTGGACGAATATACCCTTGCGCTGAAGCAGGGACTGAAAGAATACCGGGAGCTGGCCATGGCCGGAAAATCTCCCCATCCTGCGGTGCTGGATGAAATTTTGCCGGATATCTCCACGGAATCCGTGGTGGATGTAGGTCTGGTGGAGATCCCCGCCGAGCGGATCGTGGGTACCAAATCCGCCGGGCGCATTGCTGCCTTTACCCCCTCCTTCCGGCCACTGCTGGATGCCAAGTCCGAATTTGGCAGTAAATGGATCAACCTCTGCCGGGCCCATCTGGGGGAATCCGGCATTACCGACCCCATTCTCTGCTATGAATATCTGGGCAATTTCTATGTCCAGGAGGGCAACAAGCGGGTCAGCGTTCTGCGGCACTTTGGGGCCCCCCGGATCCCCGGCAATGTCCGGCGGATCCTGCCGAAACAGTCCGAAGATCCCCGGGTCAAGGCCTACTATGAATTTATCGAATTTTACAAGGCTTCCCGGATCTATATGATCCAGTTCCGGCGGCCGGGAGATTATGCCAAGCTGTTAAGCTTTCTGGGCAAGAAAAGCGGCGAAACCTGGACGGAAGACGAACAGCGCACCTTCCGGGCCTACTACCACTATTTTTTGGATGCCTTTGATGCCCAGAAGGGCACGGATACCGATACCCTGCCGGAGGAAGCGTTGCTTCTGTGGATGAAGGTCTACTCTTATCCGGAGCTTGGCAGTATGTCGGCCACCCAGCTGAAAAAAAGTGTGGCCGACCTGTGGGAGGATATGGTATCTTCTTCCAAAAAAGAGGAAGGCGTGAAGGTCCAGACCAAGGCCGAGGATGACGGCAAAAGCAGCATCGTCAGCCGCATCGCTTCGGCGCTGGAACAGCTGGATGTGGCCTTCGTCCACCAGCTGAATCCGGAAATCAGCACCTGGGTCCTGGGCCATGAAGATGGCCGCCGTCACATTGAGGAAGTCTTTGGAGACCGGATCAAAGTCCGCACCTATTACAATGCCAACACCCCGGAACTGGCCGAGCAGATGATCGAGCAGGCGGTTCAGGATGGTGCCCAGGTGGTTTTCACCACTGCGCCACCTCTGAGCAATGCTACCTTGAAACTGGCGGTGAAATACCCCAAAGTCCGGTTCCTGAACTGCTCTGTTGACCAGCCCTATTCTTCCATCCGGGCGTATTACGGCCGGATCTACGAAGCGAAATTCATCACCGGTGCCATTGCCGGTGCCATCGCCAACGATGACCGCATCGGCTATATCGCATCCTATCCCATTTTCGGCGTGCCGGCTTCCATCAATGCCTTTGCCCTGGGTGCCCAGCTGACCAATCCCCGGGCCCAGATCGAGCTGCGGTGGTCCTGCGTGGCGGGAACGCCCCAGGCGGACTTCTTTGCCGACGGCATCCGGGTGATCTCCAACCGGGACATTCCCACCAAGGATAAGATGTCTCTGGATTTTTGCAGTTATGGCACCTACCTGATGGACGACATGGGGGAGCTGATCCCTCTGGGCAGTCCCATTTGGGTCTGGGGCAAGTTCTACGAATTCGTCATCCGGAGTATTTTTGCCGGTGGCTGGAAGCGGGAAAAGGGCGTGTCCACCGCCGTGAACTACTGGCTGGGCATGGACAGCGGTGTCATTGGCCTGGGGCTGTCCGACAAAATGCCGGAGGGTCTGCGGCAGATGGCAGGCATTCTCAGCCGTGCCATTTCCGAAAATCAGCTGGATCCCTTCAAACGGCGGATCGTCTCTCAGGACGGTATCCTCCGCAACGACGGCAGCCGGAGCCTTACCCCGGAGGAACTGCTGCGGATGGACTGGCTGTGTGACAATGTTGTGGGCAGCATTCCCACGTACAGTGAAGTGTTGCCGATTTCTCAAAATATGGTCCGGGAACTGGGTCTGGAACGGGATACCATCCTGACGGAAAAGGAAGGAGCATCCCATGAAGATTTTGACCATCTCCGATGAAGAATGCCCGGCTTTGTGGGATTACTACGTTCCAGGAAGACTGGATGGGTACGATTTGATCCTGTCCTGTGGAGATCTGAAAGCTTCCTATCTGAGCTTTCTCGTGACCATGGCCAAGTGTCCGGTACTCTATGTCCACGGCAATCACGACGGCGGCTACGAGAAAAACCCACCGGAGGGCTGCGACTGCATCGATGACCATCTGGTGGTCTACAACGGCATCCGGATCCTGGGTCTTGGGGGATGCCGGAAATACCATCCCGGCCCCCACCAGTATACCGAACGGCAGATGGAGCGGCGAATCAAAAAGCTCCGCTGGAAGATCAAACGCCTGGGGGGCGTGGATATCGTGGTGACCCATGCGGCCCCGGAGGGGCTGGGGGATGCGGAGGATATCGCCCACTGGGGCTTTTCCGCCCTGCGGGATATGCTGGATGAATTCAAACCCCAATATCTGGTTCACGGGCATGTTCACATGTCCTATGGGTACCATATTCCCAGAGTCATCGATTACAATGGCACCCAAATCATCAATGCCTACGAGCGCCACACCCTGAACATCCCGGACCGGCAAGTGCCCCTGAAACAGATGTATCAGGTGATCTATAAAACCCGAAAACGGGAAGAAAGCACACCGATCATGGTGGTACGGTGAGGGATTTGCAAATGCTAAATGCAGAGTGCAATTCCTTCCCCCGGGGGGAAGGTGGCCGAGCGATAGCGAGGTCGGAAGAGGAACGGCGAAACCTTACGCCTTGCAGGAAGTCTGTTACGATGCAAAAACCATAACATTTCCGCCCGCATTCCTCTTCAGTCACCGCCTTGCGGCGGTGCCAGCTTCCCCCCGGGGGAAGCGATCAGCGGCCATTGGCCGCTGAGGCATTGCGCAAAGTGTCAACTATCCACTATTCACTATCAACTAACATAAAGGGGGTGTACGATGTTTACCGGTTTTACACCAGAGACGATCGATTTTCTCTGGGGCATTCGTATGAACAACAACCGGGAATGGTTCCTGGAACATAAAAAGGAGTATGTGACCCATCTCTATGAGCCCATGAAGGCACTGGGGCAGGAGCTCTTTGAGCCCTTCCTGGACAAGCCTGGCAATCTGCTGAAAGTCAGCCGCATTTACCGGGATGCCCGGATGCACCCGCCGGTGCCCTATAAAGAGAGCTTGTGGCTGTGCATCCGCCAGGACGTTTCCTGGTGGGCAGAGCATCCCTGCCTGTATCTGGAAATCAATCCCGACCGGATCCATTACGGTTTTTTCCTCTGGAAAATGCCCACGGCGACCATGGAGGAATTCCGAAAACACATTGCCGCCAAACCTGACGAGTTTCTGAAGCTCATCCAGGATACGGAAAAAGCCGTGGGCCAGCCCATTACGGCCCAGTGTTACAAACGTCCCAAACAGGCGGAGGATCCGAGACTGGCTCCTTACTTTGCCTGGAAAGAGCAGATCGGCTGCGTCCGCTCCATGGAGCCGGGACCGGAGATGTTTGGCCCGGAACTGAAAAACGAAGTAGCGGATTTCTTCCAAAAACTCACACCGCTTTACGAATACTTTACGCAATTCTCTGTTTGAAAATGCGAAAAAGGAGAGACAAAATCTTATGAAGAACACGATTTTTACCGGTATGGCTACCGCCATCGTCACCCCCATGACCCGGGATGGCATTGATTATGAAGCACTGGGCCGCTTTCTTGAGTTCCAGATCGAAAACGGCATCAACGCCATTGTGGTCATGGGTACCACCGGCGAGAATGCCACCATCGAGCCGGAGGATCAGAAGGAAGTCATCCGCTTCACCGTGGAAAAGGTGGCAAAGCGGGTCCCCGTCATTGCAGGTACCGGCACCAACAACACTGAGCACGTTTTGAACAACACCCGCAACGCCTGCGAGGTAGGGGCCGATGCCATTCTGGTGGTGACTCCCTACTATAACAAGGCCACCCAGAACGGCCTGTACAAGCACTTTACCATGATCGCCGATGCTTCCACGGTACCCATGATCGTCTACAACGTTCCCGGCCGTACCGGCTGCAATCTGCTGCCCAAGACCGTGGCAAGACTGGCGGAGCATCCCAACATCGTGGCCATCAAGGAAGCCACCGGCAATATGGCCCAGATGGTGGAGATCATGCACCTGTGCGGCGACAAGATCGACGTTTACTCCGGCGAAGATGCCCTGACGGTTCCCATGATGGCTATGGGTGGTGCCGGTACCATTTCTGTGCTGTCCAACGTGGTGCCGAAGGAATCCGTAGCCATGACCGATGCCTGCAAGGCCGGTGACTACAAGACCGCTGCCAAGATGCAGTGCGACCTGCTGCCCCTGACCAACGCCCTGTTCAGCGAGGTCAACCCCATCCCTGTGAAGGCTGCCGTTTCCGCCATGGGCTTTGGCGAAGAAAACCTCCGCCTGCCCCTGACCCCCATGGAAGACAACACCCGGGCCGTCCTCTTTGACGAGATGAGAAAGCTGGGGATCCACGTATGAAGGCAGTGGTTTGCGGCGCCAACGGCGCCATGGGTCAGCTGATTTGCGGCATTCTGGGCGATGAAGTGGTGGGCAAAGTCAGCATTGACGGTGCAAATGGTGTACCCAAGACCTTCGCCGAACTGGGCAAGGTGGAAGCGGATGTGGTGGTGGATTTCTCCCATCACTCTGCCGTGGCGGATGTGCTGGACTATGCTAAGAAAATCGGCTCCGCCGCTGTCATCGGCACCACCGGCCACACGGAAGAGGAAAAGGCGAAGATCTACGCGGCAGCTAAGGAAATTCCCGTCTTTTACGCCGGTAACGTCAGCCTGGGTATTGCGGTGCTGTGTCGGCTGGTGAAGGAGGCCGTGGCCTATTTCCCCGATGCGGATGTGGAGATCGTAGAGATCCATCACAACCGGAAGGTGGATGCCCCCAGTGGCACTGCCCATATGCTCTTTAACGCCGTGAAGGCCGTCCGTCCCAATGCCTGGGAAAACTGCGGCCGGTCCGGGGAAGCCAAGCGCACCAAGGATGAGGTGGGCGTTCACGCCCTTCGTATGGGCAATGTGGTGGGGGTTCACGAAGTCCACATCAACACCGGCAACCAGACCCTGACCCTCCGGCACGAATCCGGCTCCCGGGCCATGCTGGCCGACGGTGCCGTAGCCGCCGCCCGGTTCATGGTGGGCAAGAGCAAGGGCCTGTACGATATGGAAAGCATTTTGGGTTGAGGTAACGCTATGACAGTAACCTATATGAACGGTGCCGGCAACGACTTTATGGTTTTGGATGCCCGGGACAAGCAGCTGGATTTTGAAAAGTTGGCTGTAGAATTATGTAAACTTACCAACGCCGACGGTTTCATGGCGGTGGATCATTCCGATGTGGCGGATTTCCGGCTCCATTTTTACAATTCCGATGGTACCCGGGGGGAAATGTGCGGCAACGGTGCCCGGTGCATCTGCCGCTATGCCTACGACCATGGTATTGCCGGGGAAGATATGACCGTCCAGACCGATGCGGGTCTGGTTCCCGGCAAGCGTCTGGACGAAAACCAGTACCGGGTGAAGCTGAACAACCCCAGTGTGCTGGATTTGAACCGGAAGGGCGACATCGCCTATGTGGAACTGGGGGACCCCGGCGTGCCCCATGCCGTTATGGAATATGAGGGCGACCTCTGGGCCGATGGGGATTCTCTCCGGGAAACCATGCGGCAGCTGCGCTTTGACCCCGCCTTCCCTAAGGGGGCCAATGTGAATTTCTATCAGGTGATGGGAGAAAACGAAGTCCGGATCCTGACCTTTGAGCGGGGAGTAGAGGACTTTACCCTGGCCTGCGGCACCGGCACCGGTTCTGTGGCGACGGTGCTGTGGAAGCAGAAGCGTCTTCCCGGGGGCAAGCAGCTCACCGTCCACAACCGGGGCGGCACGCTGAAAGTCATCGTCACCGGCTGCTGCGGCAACGTGGCCTCCGTCATGCTGGAAGGCCCCACGGAAGTGGTGAAGGAATACGAAATTTAACGGAAAAAGCGTCAGGAAAGAGAACCTTTCCTGACGCTTTTTTGTATCCATATAGCAAAGCTCTGTCTGGCCCATCAGGGCATATAGACGTTGATATCCACATCGGCGTTGATGCCGGGCACCTTTCCGGAGGAGGTCCATTGCCACATTTCCACCCGCCAGGGGTAGGTCATCCGGTCCTGATACAATGCCAGCCAGAAGGGATAATCCTCCAGCTCGCTTAGGGTATACAGGTTTTCGCTCTGGTGCCAGTTGAAGTAGATCATGGGCTGATAGCCTTTGCTTTCCATGGTGGCGCAGAAATGCTGCTGGATCTGGGTCAACGTCTGCCCGTCCATACTAGCGGTCCGGGCCGTGCTGGCGGGAATCTCCCAGTCCAGTACGATGGGCATATCCAGCACCGTGTCCCCCAAAATCTCCAGCATGAAGGCGATCTCCCCGTCGGTCTCCGAAATATTCAGAGCCTGGGAGAAAAAGTAGGCACCAATCCGCAGCCCGGCGGCTTTGGCATTTTTCAGATTGTCCCGGGCGTACTTGTCTTCCACCAGTTTGCCACTTTCGTAGCCCCGGTAGCCTAAACGGATGATGGCAAAATCAATGCCGGAGGCTTTGACTTTTTGCCAGTCGATTTCCCCCTGATAGGCGGAAACGTCCACACCGGCATAACTGGTGACGTTTTGCAGCCGCAGATAATTGTGGCGGTCGTACTGGAAATCATACCGGTCGTAGGGATTCCGCTCCGGGGGGATGGTGGGGTTTTCCGGTTCCGTTTCGGAAATGGTGGGCTCCCAAAAAGTCTCCACCGGAACAGTGACCTCCGCTTCCAGGTGACGGTTGGGAAGGTTATCCGGGTCTTCCTCGTCCTGACCCATATAAGGAAGGCTTATCGCCAGCGTTATCCCCAGTACCACTGCCGCCAGCAGGGCGACGGTACCCAGGATCCATTCCGGACGGAGCCGCTTTTTTGGCTTGGCGGCGGCGATCATCGCATCCAGAGGGGGATATTCTTCTTCCTGCGGGACTTCCGGCAGTTCCTCCGCAGGCTCCTCCACCAACGGCGGGAAGGTTTCCGGGATAACTTCCTCCACCGGATCCTCCAGTTTTTCCAGCAGATCCATGATGCCCATGTGCGTCGCCTCCTTTTCGACTATATTTTCCACAGTATATCATACTTTCGATCATTCGCCAAGGGAAAATCGCAATCCTTACAGAATGTTTAAGAATTGGCCGGCTTCTCCCGGGGCAATCTTAAGAAAATATTAAACAATCCGTTAATTCTAACCGGGAAGTGTTGCATTCTGTCTGATTTGAACTATAATAATGGAAAAGTACTTCTCGCAAAGGTGATTTTCTATGAGTAATATCCGCGGATGGTTTCGGCAGTTCTCCGCAAAACTGTCAGCGGGGCTTCGCCACTTTATGATGGGCCGCTACGGCACCGACCGGTTGAATATGGTGATTTTGTCTGTGGGATTGGTTGCCAGTTTGCTTTCTGCCATCTTCCCGGTGCAGCCGCTGAATCTGATCTTCTTCCTGCTGAGCTACGCCATGATGATCTGGGCCATTTTCCGGAGTCTGTCCCGGAAGACCTATAAGCGTTATGATGAAAACCGCCGGTTCCTCCAGCTGTGCACCAAGCTCAAAGACCGGAAGAACTGCTATTTTGACTGCCCCAAATGCCGCCAGATGGTTCGCGTCCCCCGGGGAAAAGGAAAAATCGCCATCACCTGCCCCCGCTGCAAGGAAAAGTTCGTAAAGAAAACATAAAAAACGCCCCGGATATGCGGTGAACCTACCCATATCCGGGGCGTTTTTCTGGTTTGATTGTAGGGGCGACCAATGGTCGCCCGTCAGTACCCGAGTGTACATCGGCGGGCGGCCAATGGCCGCCCCTACGAGAGCCAAGGGAGAAGTCCTTTAACTCTCCCCCGACAACTCCCGGAAAGTATTGCGGATGAATACCAGGGCGATGACGAAGGTCAGGGCATCCGCTGCGGGGAAGGACCAGAGGATACCGTCCAGACCCATGACCATGGGCATCAGAATGGGCAGGAAGACGCCGAAAATGATCTCCCGGGTCATGGATACCACCGTGGAAGCCAGGGCCTTGCCCAGGGCTTGCAGGTAGATGAAGGTGCCCTTGTTCGCTGTGGCCAGCACCATCATGCACAGATAAATCCGGAAGCACTTCACGGCGAAGTCAGAGTAGTATACGCTCTCGTTGGCGGCGCCGAAGAGCCCGGCAATTTGCAGGGGAAAACACTCCACGATCAGCAGCGCCACGCCGCCTGCGATGGCCTCCGCTGCCAGCAGGTAGGCAAAGAGCTTCTTCGCACGATCTTTCCGGTTGGCACCGATGTTGTAGCCCACAATGGGGATGCACCCGGCGGCCATGCCGATGGCGATGGAAATGGCGATCTGGAAGAATTTCATGACAATGCCCAGCACGGCAAGGGGGATCTGGGCGTATTCCGCCTGACCGAAAATGGGATCCATGGCACCATACTTCGTGCAGCTATTTTGCACAGCTGCCATGGAGATCACCAGAGAAACCTGGGCCAGCAGACTGGTCAGGCCCAGCGCCAGGAAGGATTTCATCAGACTGCCATCCAGGCGGAAGCTGGAACGCTCCAGATGGATGACCTTCATATTCAGCAGATACCAGATGCTCAGCAGGGCGGTGACCATCTGCCCCAGCACCGTGGCCACGGCGGCACCCATCATGCCCCAGCGGAAAATGTAGATGAATACGGGGTCCAGAATGATGTTGACGATGGCACCGGCCAGTGTGGCAGCCATGGCATACTTAGGGCTGCCGTCACTGCGGATAATGGGGTTCATGGCCTGGCCGAACATGTAAAAGGGAATGCCCAGAGTGATCCAGAAGAAATACTCTTTGGACAGGGCATAAGTCTCGGCGTTGACCTTGCCGCCGAAGAGGGTCAGAATGGGCTCGGAGAAAAGCAGGTATACGACCGTCAGCACCAGACTGATGCCGATGCACAGCACCACGGAGTTGCCCACGCTTTTGTGGGCATCTTCCTTCCGGTTGCTGCCGAGACAGATGCTGACGAAAGCGCAGCAGCCGTCACCGATCATCACCGCAAGACCCAGCGCCAGCACCGTCAGGGGGAAGACCACGGTATTGGCGGCGTTGCCGTAGGAGCCCAGATAAGAGGCGTTGGCAATGAAAATCTGATCGACGATGTTGTACAGGGCACCTACCACCAGAGAGATGATGCAGGGAATGGCATACTGCCGCATCAGCTTTCCCAGAGGGGCGGTACCCAGATGAGCGTTGGAAGTTTCCATAAATCATAAATCCTTTCTGTGTTTTCTGAAAATGAGCATAAAAAGAGCAGGTCTGCGCAACCGGAATTACGCAGACCTGCTACTCGTTGATACCTTTATTTTAGGGGAAAATCCACAAAAATGCAAGCTGTGTTTTTGTACAAAATTCTAATGCTACAGACTTGTGCAAAAGTTACAAGAAATTATTTTCACTTTTTCTTGACAAGGGCGGCTGCCTGTGATAATATTCAAATATGAGCAAGTATTCATATGAACACATATTAGGAGGAATCCACATGGAAGGCTATAACGAGCATGAGCACCACCATGAGGAGTGTGGCTGCGGTCATCACCATGACTATGAGCATCACCACGAAGAGTGCGGTTGCGGCCACCATCATGACCATGAGCACCACCATGAAGAATGTGGTTGCGGTCATCATCATGACCATGAGCACCATCACGAAGAGTGCGGTTGCGGCCATCATCATGACCATGAGCATCACCATGAAGAATGTGGTTGTGGCCATCACCATGATCATGAACACCATGACCATCACGCTCCCAAGCAGATCACTGGTGGCGTGACCAAGGTGTATGTTCTGGAAAATCTGGGCTGTGCCCACTGCGCCGCCAAGATGGAGGAAGCCATCAACGATTTGCCCGGGGTGTCTGCCACCCTTACCTTTGCTACCAAGCAGCTCCGGGTCACGGCCAAAGAGCCGGACAAATTTCTGCCCCAGATCCGGCAGATCTGCACTTCCATCGAATCTCAGGTAGAAGTGAAGCAGCGGCAGGAAGCGCCAGCACAGGAAGATCACAGCCGGGACCTGCGGGAGATCGGCATCGGTGCCGCGCTGTTCGTGCTGGGCATTGTGGCGGAAAAGCTGGGGCTTCCCGGTCTGGCAACACTGGCAATTTTTGCTGTGGGCTATGTGATTTTGAGCAAGGATATTCTGCTGGAAGCGGCGAAAAACCTGAAAAACGGCCATATGCTGGACGAAAACTTCCTGATGAGCGTTGCCAGTCTGGGTGCCTTCGCCATTGCCGACTATCCGGAGGCCGTGGGCGTTATGCTGTTCTACCGGATCGGCGAACTCTTTGAGCACAAGGCCGTGGAGCGCAGCCGTAGCCAGATTATGGATGCCATCGATCTGCGGCCGGAGGTGGTGAACCGTCTGGAGGGAGAACAGGTCACGGTCATTCCTGCAGAGGAAGCATGTGTGGGAGATATTCTGCTGATCCGCCCCGGCGACCGGATCCCTGTGGACGGCGTTGTGGTGGAGGGCACCAGCCGGTTGGATACCTCTGCCATCACCGGCGAGCCGGTGCCTGTGGCCGTCCGGGAGGGCAGCAGCCTGACCTCCGGTTGCGTCAATCAGTCTGGCCAGCTGAAAATGCGGGTGGAAAAGGTGCTGGCGGAGTCCATGGTCACAAGAATTCTGGACAGCGTGGAAAACGCCGCTGCCAGCAAGCCGAAGATCGACCGGTTCATCACCCGGTTTGCCAAGGTTTATACCCCCATCGTGGTGGCTATGGCAGCCTTTACGGCCATTGTTCCCTCTGTGGTGACGGGAAACTGGAATTACTGGGTCTACACCGCCATTTCCTTCCTGGTCATGAGCTGCCCCTGCGCCCTGGTGCTCAGTGTACCCCTGGCCTATTTCTCCGGTATCGGTGCCGGCTCCAGGAAGGGCATTCTCTTTAAGGGCGGCGTGTCCATCGAAGCCCTGGGGAACCTGAAGGCAGTGGTCATGGACAAGACCGGCACCATTACCCAGGGCAACTTCCGTGTGCAGGAGATCCACGCACTGGGTCAGATGGAGGAAGATACCCTGTTGGCCATCTGCGCCGGGTGCGAAGCCAATTCCACCCACCCAATCGCCGTGAGCATCGTCTCCGCCGCCCGGGAGCGGGAGCTGGAACCGGTGATCCCCGAAACTATGGAAGAGCTGGCAGGCCACGGCATTGTGGCGCAAACATCTTACGGTCAGGTCCTCTGCGGCAACCGGAAGCTGCTGGAAAAATTCCATGTGGACGCTTCCGGACTGGACAGCAACCATCCCGGCGCAGAGGTTTATCTGGCGGTCAACGGTCAGGTGGCGGGCATTTTCCGCATTGCGGATACCGTTAAATCCGATGCCAGGGCGGCCATTTCCCGACTGAAGGCCATGGGCCTGCACACCGCCATGCTCACCGGCGATAAAGAATCCTCTGCCAATGCTGTGGCAGAAGAAACCGGGATTGACGAAGTGGCGGCAAAGCTCCTGCCTCAGGAAAAGCTGGCGGCACTGACCCGGATCCGTCAAGAGCGGGGTGCCGTGATGTTCGTTGGTGACGGCATCAACGATGCTCCGGTGCTGGCCGGTGCCGATGTGGGCGCAGCCATGGGCAGCGGTGCCGATGCGGCCATTGAGGCGGCGGATGCGGTGTTTATGAAGGCCAATGTATCCGCCATCCCCGATGCCGTGGCCATTGCCCGGAATACCAACCGCATTGCCAAACAGAACGTGATCTTTGCCCTGGCGGTGAAAATCTTCGTGATGATCCTGGGCCTGTGCGGCTACGCCAACATGTGGATGGCGGTTTTCGCCGACACCGGCGTTGCCATGCTGTGCGTTCTGAATTCCATTCGGGCGCTGTACAAAAAGTGAGAGAAACGGGCGTGCCGTGAAAGCGGCACGCCCGTTTTGTACGGCAGGTGCAATAAAAAACGCCCGACATAAGTCGGGCGTTTTGTTATGGGATGATCCGATGGATTACAGCTTGGGGCCGGCTTCCACCAGAGCCTTGCCGGCGTCGTTGCCGGTGTACTTGACGAAGTTCTTCACGAAGCGGCCAGCCAGATCCTCAGCCTTCTTCTCCCACTCGGTGACATCTGCGTAGGTGTCCCGGGGATCCAGGATGGCGGGGTTCACGCCGGGCAGAGCGGTGGGAACTTCCAGGTTGAACATGGGGATGACCTTGGTCTCAGCCTTGGCAATGGAGCCATCCAGGATGGCGTCGATGATGCCACGGGTATCCTTGATGGTGATGCGCTTGCCGGTGCCGTTCCAGCCGGTGTTGACCAGGTAAGCCTTGGCGCCGTTGGCCTCCATCTTCTTGACCAGCTCCTCACCGTACTTGGTGGGATGCAGCTCCAGGAAAGCCTGGCCGAAGCAGGCGGAGAAGGTGGGGGTGGGCTCGGTGATGCCACGCTCGG
>CAYXUI010000025.1:0-25161 GCA_964468195.1 uncultured Oscillospiraceae bacterium
AAGCGCATGGCTGTTTTGTGTTAAAAATTGTTGTCCCTAATGACAATCACTCGTGTCGGGTAGCCCCATCATTCAGGACGGCAAGCTGATTGGAGCAGTCACTCATGTTCTGGTAAATTCTGCGGATACGGGGTACGGGATTTTTATTGAGAATATGCTGGATGCGGCGGGATGATTTTATGCCAGAGGGGAAAACCTCTGGCATTTTCTTATGGGGTATGGTATAATAAAAAGTCAACACATCGGAATTTGAGGAGGGGAATATTATGTGGAACAAATTATATGATACAGCGGCCAAGGTGCAAAATGGTCGAACCATTTCTCCGTTTATAGAGGCAGGTGGTGTCGCAGCAGCGATTCTTACCAAACAGGGGAATATTTATGTTGGTGTTTGCATTGATACGGCATGCACACTGGGAATGTGTGCAGAGAGAAACGCCATTGCTAATATGATCACAAACGGAGAGAGTCAGATCGACAAAGTCGTTGCCGTTATGCCGGATGGTCGTGTGGGGCCTCCCTGTGGTGTTTGCCGTGAGTATATGATGCAGTTAGACAGAAACAGCGGGGATATTGAAATTCTTCTTGACCTTGAAACGAAAAGAACCGTCAGGCTCAAAGAGTTAGTCCCGGATTGGTGGGGATATGACCGATTCGGGGAATAGTCAGAAAAATTATGAATTTGTTTTGTTGAATACGTTACAAGATATGATACGCTAAATAAGGGGTGTGGTTATGGGCGGAATGAAACAGACCGATCCAACTCCGGATACGGGAAGCGTGCTTGACGGAATTGAACAGGCTGTTTATGCAGCGGTCAAATCACAAGGATTCAGAAAATACGGACGCACCTTACACAGATTTGTTTCTGAGGATATTTCTCAAGTCATAAATTTTCAGCTTGGGCAGGCGTATCGTGGTGAAAACCATTTACTGTTTGTCAATGTCGGTATCCGTGTCCCGGAATGTGTGACCCGCAGCTTTGCCCCGGAGAAAACCATGAAGAAATACTATCATGAATACGAGTGCAATATGCGTGCAAGATTCGGTGAGATCGAAGGCGAAAAAGCATCCTGTTACGATCTTCGCCAGAATACCGACGGTATCGTTGCAGATATTATGCGTCAGATCCAGGAATTTGTTATGCCGGTATTTGAGATCCTCAACAGCCGGGATGCTATTCTCGCCCGGCGCAGAGATTATCCGCAATTTGATCTGTTGAATAACCATTTGATTTTACTGGAAGAAGCGATGATATACGGTCGGCGTGGCGAGATGAAAAAGGCATCGGAAACGTTTCGTCAGCACTATCATCTTTGCGGAAGCGGACAGTTGGCACAGAAGGATCAACGGGCAATACAAGGACATTTGCGTTATCTGGATGCGCTTGCATCAGAACTGGGAATGGAAATCCAATAATCGGGGCTTTGTCGGAAACAGGCACTCTGCGGCAAAATAATAAAATGCCAGAGGCGAAATGCCTCTGGCATTTTATTATAGTGTGTGTTATACTGAAATCAGCAAACAAAATTTGCAGAAAAGCGTTGCCTGCCTTTGTTTTTTCAGAAAGCAAAAACAGGCAGAACAATGGGAGCCACAGACGATTTTTAGACATTTGTAAGGAGAAGGTATGATCAATCAATTTTGTAAGAAACCTCTTTGGGAATCCACGATCAAACTGGCGAAAGTGGCAACGGGTGCAGAAAAGGCAGAGTTGGTCATTCAAAATGCACGGCTGATCAATGTGTGTACCCATGAAATCCTGGAGAACATTTCCGTTGCCGTTGCGGACGGGCGCATTGCGCTGGTTGGTGATGCCGCTCACTGCATTGGCGAACATACGACCGTGGTGGATGCGCAAAATAAGTATCTGGCACCTGCATTTTTGGATGGCCATATTCATATTGAATCCTCTATGCTTTCCGTTGGGGAGTATGCGAAGGCTGTCATCGGCCATGGAACCAGCGGCGTGTTTATCGATCCCCACGAGATCTGCAATGTGCTGGGCCTGGATGGCGTCCGGTATATGATGGAGGATGCCAAACGCACGCCCATGAAAACCATGCTGACCGTCCCTTCCTGCGTTCCTGCGGTGGAAGGGTTTGAAGATACCGGTGCCAAAATCGACCCCGAAGACGTGGCCCTTACCATGGAGAATGACCGTTGTGTTGGCCTTGGGGAAATGATGAACTTCCCGGGCATTTTGGCAGGAAATCCCCACACCCATGGCATCGTGGCGGAAACCCTGAAAGCAGGAAAGATACCCACCGGCCACTACTCTCTTCCTGAACGAGGCCCGGGACTGAATGCTTACATTGCCAGTGGCATCCGCTGCTGTCATGAATCCACCACGGCGGAAGATGCACTGGCCAAAATGCGGCTGGGCATGTACGCCATGCTCCGGGAAGGCTCTGCCTGGAAGGATCTGCATGAGGTGGCAAAGGCCATTACGGAGCACCAGGTGGACAGCCGCTATGCCTGCCTGATTTCCGATGATACCCACCCCAATACCCTGAGGCAGCAGGGGCATCTGGATCATATCCTGCGTCGTGCCATAGAAGAGGGCATCGACCCGGTGACGGCCATCCAGATGGTGACGATCAACGTCGCCCAGTGCTTCCAGCTGGATCATGAGCTGGGAAGCGTTACCCCCTCCAAGTGTGCAGATCTGGTGCTGATCGACGATTTGCAGCAGTGCCATGTGACCGATGTGTTTATCGACGGAGAACTGGTGGCACAGAACGGAAAGCTTCTGGTGGAGCTTGCGCCCTATGACTATCCGGAAAAGGCACTGCACTCCGTCCACCTGGAGCCCCTGAAGGTGGAAGATTTCAGGATTCCGGGAGAAGGCCGGCAGGTCAATGTCCACGCCATCGAGGTCATTCCCGCAAGAGTGGGAACCATTGACAAAATCGTAACCTTGCCTGTGAAGGATGGCTGCATTGTCGCAGCACCGGAACAGGATGTGCTGAAGGCCGTGGTATTTGAACGGCACAAACATACGGGAACCGCCGGGAAGGGCTTCGTGAAGGGATTTGGCATCCAGCGGGGTGCCCTGGCTCAGACTGTTGCCCACGATGCCCATAATCTGCTGGTTGTTGGCGACAACGATGAAGATATGGCCCTCGCTGCAAACACCCTGATTGCATGCGGCGGTGGACTGGTGGCGGTCTTGGATGGGAAAGTGTTGCACGTTGTTCCCCTACCCATTGCCGGCCTTATGAGCGACCGCTCCATGGAAGAAATGAGTGAAGCCATCGGGAAAATGGAAGAAATCTGGCTGCAAATGGGCAGCACTCTGCCTTCTCCTTTTATGACCATGGCACTGATCCCTCTGGCCTGCCTGCCCGAAACCCGGCTGACCAACAGAGGCCTGGTGGATTGCCGGACATTCCAGTTTGTGGATCTGGTGGAAAAGTAAGAATACAGCCAGAGGCGGAATGCCTCTGGCTTTTCTGCCTGGTGCGGTACAACCGGTTCGGAGAAGCAAAGTACAGGGGTAGCTATGGAGCATAGGTTCGGTTCCTGGCTGCAGACGGATCAAACACTTTTTTGGGGAATTGTACTTGAAAAGTCACCGATCTTGGTATATGATAGGCTCATGGGAACAGACAGAAAAGGTAAGATTATTTTCTGGTTGCTGGAATAGAACCAATGTACAATGAAAGATACACAGAGGCAATGCGTTCGTAACGGCTTTCCAAAGTCAGGCGTGTTGCTGAACAAGGGAACGGGGTGCGATACCCCACATTTACCGGTGCTGTGAGCGTTTAGAATCCTGTTCGTCGGCGAAAGCCGGTCATTGGGGAAACCTGAGAAGGCAGAGCAGGATTTGCTGGAGGCGCAAGTCAGAAGACCTACTGTGTAAGTTTACGTTACTGAGAACGGTTACGGTGATGTTGCAACTGCAATGTCAGCGTGACCGTTTTGTTTGTTCCTGTCTGTTTTGGCAGCCCGGGGTCACCGGGTTGGATATAAAGTAATACAAAGGCATTTCCTGCACAGCAGGAAGCGTCCCCGGGAGGCGTTTATGAAGAAGAAAACTCTGGCAAACGGCATTATGGTGGCGGTGATTTTGGCCATCGCAGTGACCGGATGCTTTTTGGCGTTCCGCATGAGATCAAATGATGATACCGACCTTGGCCGTGAATATCAAATCACAAAGATCCCGGATAATACCCTCATCGAAGCCGGGGAGGAAAACCGCTGTACCATCACCATCGTCTGCAACACCGTTCTGGATAATCTGGAAAATCTGGAGGAAGGCAAGGCGCCTTATGTTCCCAAGGATGCCGTCATTCTCCCCATGACTACCGTTTCTTTTGCCGAGGGCGACACGGTGTTTCAGGTGCTACAAAAAGTCTGCGCCGCCGCTGACATTCAGATCGAATACAGTTGGACCCCTCTGTATGACAGTTACTACATCGAGGGCATCAACCACCTGTACGAATTTGACTGCGGCTTTGAATCCGGCTGGATGTATCAGGTCAATGGCAGTTTCCCCAATTACGGTTGCTCGGCTTATGAGCTGAAAGGCGGAGAGGACATCGTCTGGTGCTACACCTGCGTGGGGCTGGGGGAAGACGTTGGAAAACTTGCGTGAGGGAGAAATAAAATGAAGCGTTCTCATATTGTGATGTTATTGGTGTTCCTGTTGGTAATTCCGCTGACATTGTACTTTGGCTCCCGGATGACGGGACGGGCTTATTACTTCACCAGCACCCTGGTCATCATCGAAATCCTTATTCCCTTCCTGCTGGCCTTTGAAGACCGGAAGCCACAGGCACGGGAACTGGTGGTCATTGCGGTGCTGTCCGCACTGGCGGTGGCTGCCCGTGTGGTCATTCCCCTTCCTAATTTCAAGGCAATTTTCGCCATTATTATGCTCAGCGGCATTGCTTTCGGCCCGGAAAGTGGATTCTTAGTCGGTGCGATCTCTGCTTTTGCCAGTAACTTCTTCTATGGGCAGGGAGCGTACACCCCTTGGCAGATGTTCGCCTATGGTGCCGGCGGTATGCTGGCCGGGTTCCTGTTTGCCAAGAATCGACTGCCCCGGAAGCCGGTGGTCATGGCGGCGTTTGGATTTTTGGCAGCGACCTTCTTCGTGGGTCCCCTGCTGGATACCTGCTCGGTGCTCCTGACTCTCACCGACCCCAGCTGGAATAACGCATGGCCGCTGTATCTCTCCGGATTCCCGGTGAATCTCAGCCAGGGCATTTGTACTGCGCTGACTATGCTGCTCTTCGGTAATGCCCTGTTGGAGAAGCTGGATCGGGTGAAGCTCCAGTACGGAATGGGTGACGGCGATGGGATTTGAAGCCTGTCATCCGGCGGTGAACTTCCTGTTCTTCGCCGCCGTGCTCTACGGAAGTGCGACTTTTACCCATCCCGTTTTTCTGGCGGTGGCCTACGGCTGTGCCTTCGCCTACAGCGTCAAGCGCAACGGGACGAAAAGTGTAGTCTTTAATCTCTGCTTGTTCCCCGCTATTCTGGCCTTCGCCTATTACTATGCCAGCTACCACCACTTCGGCGTGACGGTGTTGAAACAGAACTTCATCGGCAATAACATGACGCTGGAAAGTTTTGTCTACGGCGGCATGACTGGCCTGAGAGCTGCCATCGTCTGTATGTGGCTGAGCTGCCTGTTCAGCGTGGTCACCAGCGATAAGGTGGTGTACCTGTTCGGAAAAGTCAGCCCCCTGCTTTCGTTAGGATTGACCATCCTGTTGCGGCTGATCCCCCGAATCAAACGGGAAGCAAGAAAAATCAACCTTGCCCAAAAGGGCATTGGCCGGGGAGCCAGTCAGGGAAATCTGTGGCAGCGGTTTCTCAACTGCCTGCGGATTTTCTCCATGCTGATAACTTGGATGATTCAGGCCCTTGCGCTGGAAGCGGACTCCATGCGCAGCCGAGGCAGTCTCCTCCGGGGCCGGACGGCTTTCTCCATTTACCGCTTCGACAACCGGGACCGGGCTTTTGTGATTGCCCTGTTCACCTGCATGACCTTGACCGCCATGGGGATGATTTTGGGAGCAACAAGGATGATCTATGCCCCCCGGATCCTCTGGAAAGTACCGGATGCCATGGAAAATCTCACTGCCCTGGGTTATACTGCCCTTTGTCTGCTCCCCCTGGGGATGGAAATTTGGACGGAGTATCGGTTCCGCAAAGCCAGATACACGATATAGAAAAACACCCTGACAGCATCCGCCGGATGCCGTCAGGGTGTTTTTCTATCGGCTTTTCAGACATGAAAAGCAAACATTCCGAACAGGTACAGCTTGTCCTGTTCCCATGCAAAAGGCAGGTCACAGATTTCCGCCAGCCTGGCCACGTCTACGCAGTAAGCGGAGAGACAACTGATCCGGCTTTCCGGATGGGGACAGGGTTCGTTGGTTGCACGCTTACAGGGACTGCACAGGGGGCAACCGCCATAGCCAAGGCAGAAACCGGTCAATCCGGCATCCCGGAGCTTTTGGGTCAGCCGCAGAACGGCGGAATTGTGCTTCCGCTTGGCATCCAGGATCCTGGGCTTGTTTTCGTAACTGCCGATGGACCAGATGCCCTGCACCACTAAGGCCTGATCCTGAGCCATGAGTCGCTGCCGGGTTTCTTCCACCGTGCCGCAGTCCGGTGGGCAGGAGTAGTTGGCATCATAATTTCCGCAGAGATTTTCTTCGCAGAAGGGGCGGAATTTTTCGTCTGTCACGATTTTGCCTGTGGGGATGATGGCGGCGGAAAAACCATCTGCCCGGGCCAGCTCCAGCAATTCCCGATCTGTCATACAGTGTGCCTCCTTTTTCGGAAGTATTGTTTTGTCTATATTATACTGCTTTGGTACCTGGGAAGTCAACAGAAAGGATCCAATCCCTCATGGATAAAATAGGGCAGGGAAGGGATGATTCCGATCAGTAGTTGAAATGAGCGCCGGGTGCGGTTACAATAGGGACAAGACAAGTGACAAGGAGGCGGTTTTATGGAGCTGCGGGAGGTAACCCTTTTGTCCGTGGTTTTGCGGATTACGGCAGCGTTGATTTTGGGCGGCTGTATCGGTTTGGAGCGGGGGCTGAAAAAGCGTCCGGCGGGATTGCGCACCTACATGCTGGTATGCGTGGGGGCCTGCCTGATTATGCTGACCAATCAGTACATTTACCAAATCTATGGCACCGGTGACCCGGCACGGATGGGCTCCCAGGTGGTCAGCGGCATCGGCTTTTTGGGAGCGGGTACCATCATTGTGACCCGGCGCAGCCAGATCAAGGGTCTGACCACGGCGGCGGGACTCTGGGCTGCTGCAGCGGTGGGCCTTGCACTGGGCATCGGATTTTATGAAGCGGCAGTTTTTGGCAGTGTCGCCATCTTTACGGTGCTGACCATTTTGCAACGGCTGGATACCATGGTTCACCACAATGCAAAATATCTGGAACTGTATGTGGAACTGTCTCCTGCCATTACCCTGGGAGAATTTTTGCACCAGCTCCGGCTTCTGGGTGTGGAACCGGATGGGGTGCAGATGGATACGGACAACGGCCTGGAAGATGGTTCCCGGTCTTATTTGGTGGCGGTCACCCCTGACAAACGCATCCAGCATGCGGAACTGTTGGCAGAGGTACAAAGCATCCCCGGCGTCAGTCAGGTGGAAGCACTATAAACGGAAAAAACCCCGGTGGCTGTGACCAGCACCGGGGCTTTTCCGCGAAAGGGTTTGGAAAGAAGAGAGGTAGAAAAGAGGATCTACGGAGTGGAAAGTGTTGCGGCTCACGGCTTCCGCAACCTTTCTGTTATTAAGATACAATTGGGTTTTGAACATCGATTAAAGAAGACGTAAACAAAAATCGACAAATTTGTGAACGGGCGGCCAGTGGCCGCTGACAATTCGCGCCTGTAAGGCCGGTGGTGTATTCCGTAACGATTTTGTAATAGCATATCGTAGGGGACGGCGCCTTCGACGTCCCGCTGTTGCAGGGCGCGTAACAAATGGGCGGTAACGGTCTTTCGCCGCATTCCCTCTGGGAAACAGGGCAGAAATGAGCAGAAAAAGCAGGAGCGTCGCCGCTCCTGCTTTTGATCTTATTCACTTTCCTGATTCAGCGCTTCCAGACATTTTTCCAGATATACCTTCTGGACGGAAGCGACGATGCAGGTGAACAGCAGCCGCTTTTCGTCAGTGGCCTCTTCCCCGGAGATTTCCAGACTATCCTGCAATTCAAAGGTGAAGCGCAGCAGATTTTCATAGGTGTCACAGAAATAGTCATAGGCGGTAGGCAGGGAATAGGTGTTCTGCTGGAGTTTGATAAAATTGGTCAGGGCATCCAGAGACAAAACGCTTTTTGCCATGGCGATGAAAAACAGGTAGGCAATATGCTCCCGACTATACTGCTTTTTTACGGGACTGGCAATCAGCCCCCGCTTGACATAGTTGCTGATCATGGAAGGCGTCAGACCACAGTCTCCCAAAGGAGCCAGATACTCTCCCACGTATTTTGCCGCCTGTTCCAGATAGAGCCCCACATTGGGGATCTCACTGTACCGGGGCAGCCGGAAGGACTGGACGGAATCTCCCAGCTTTGATTTGGTTTCTTGCTTCATCATTATCACCTGACAGCATTATAGCGAAGAAAGAAGAAAATGTCAATCGGAAAACTTGTGTTAAGTTTTTCTTGACATTATATGTAGATATTGATACAATTAGAAAGGTTATTGAAAAACCGATGTGAATAGAAACAAACGAGGTATCACCATGAATTATAAAGTCGTTTCCGATTCTTCCTCCAACATTTGGCAGATGGGCACTCCCTGCTTTGCCAGCGTCCCCATGAAGGTGCGGACGGAGAAGGAATACATTGACTGCCAGGGGCTGGATGTGGAAGCCATGGTGGAAGACCTGCGGGAGCATAAGGGCAAGTCCGGTTCCTCCTGCCCCAATGTGGGCGAATGGCTGGAAGCCTTCGGGGAGGCAGATATGGTCTTTGGTACCACCATCTCCAAGCATCTGTCCGGCAGCTTCAACGCCGCTCAGCAGGCAGCCCAGACCTATATGGAAGAAAATCCCGGCAAGCTGGCCTGTGTTTTCGATTCCCTTGCCACCGGCCCGGAGCAGGCCATGCTCATTGACCGGATCCTGGAACTGGCAGAACAGAAACTGGATTTTGAAACCATCAAGGAAAAAGTTCAGGAGTATCACAACCAGCTGCATACCCTCTTTTGTCTGGAATCCATGATGAATCTGGCCCGGAACGGCCGGACTTCCATGGCGGTGGCCAAGCTGGCCGGTATGCTGGGCATCCGGGTCTGCGGCTATGCCAAGGGTGGCCAGATCGCCGCAGAGCACAAGCCCCGGGGTGCTAAGAAGGCCATCGAGACCCTGATGCAGATGATCGAAGAGCGGGGCTTCTACGACGGGGCCAGGCTGCGTATTGCCCACTGCTTCGGTGCGGAACAGGCAAAGGCACTGGCAGATGCGGTGCTGGAGCGGTTTCCCAAGGCCCGGGTGAGTATCGAGCCCACCACCGCATTGTGCAGCTTCTATGCCGAAGTGGGCGGTTTGATCGTTGGTTTTGAAGGCGGCTTCAACGCCGAAAATGACAACCGGATTTTCTGATAAGGCGAATAAGGAATCCCACCGTGTTACAGCTACGGTGGGATTTTTTCTGAAAACGTCCGGGTACGTCCGGAAAAAGCAACCCAAACAAACGGACAAAAATAAATGGTGCATTTTCTGCCCGGATATGATATAGTGTAAGAAAACGATCAAAGGGGAATGGATATGTATCAACCCTTGGCTGACCTGTTGCGGCCCCAGACTTTGGATGAAGTTTATGGGCAGGAGCATATTTTGGGCAAGGATGCCATTTTGCGGCGGCTCATCGATTCGGGGAAGATCCCCAACATGGTTTTCTACGGCCCCAGCGGCACAGGAAAGACCACCGTTGCCAACATCATTGCCAAGCAGACCAACCGGACTTTATATAAGCTCAATGCCACCACCGCTTCCACGGCGGATATCAAGGAGATCGTATCCCAGCTGGATACCTTCCTTGCCCCCAATGGGGTGCTGCTGTATCTGGATGAGATCCAGTCCTTCAACAAAAAACAGCAGCAGTCCCTGCTGGAATACATTGAAAATGGCAAGATTACCCTCATTGCATCCACCACGGAAAATCCCTATTTTTATGTGTTCAACGCCATTTTGAGCCGTTCTACGGTGTTTGAATTCAAGCAGATCTCGGTGGAAGCGGCCTTGCAGGCGGTACGCCGGGCGGTTGGATATATGGAACAGCGAACGGCGCTGACCGCAGAAGCGGAGCCGGGAGCCCTGGAGTACATTGCCGGAGCCTGTGGCGGGGATCTGCGCAAAGCCATGAATGCGGTGGAGGTGCTGTTCTCCGCTGGTGTACCCAAGGATAACATCCTGCCCCTGACTCTGGAAGATGCCAAAGCCGTCACCCAGAAGAGTGCCATGCGGGCAGACCGGGACGGGGATAACCACTATGACCTGCTGTCTGCTCTGCAAAAGTCCATCCGGGGTTCTGATCCGGATGCGGCCTGTCATTATCTGGCAAGACTTCTGGAGGCCGGGCAGATGCAGTCGGCCTGCCGCCGGCTCATGGTCATTGCGGCGGAGGATGTGGGACTGGCTTATCCCACTATCATTCCCATTGTCAACGCCTGTGTGGACATGGCCCTGAAGCTGGGCATGCCGGAGGCCCGGATCCCGCTGGGAGATGCGGCAGTGCTCATGGCCACCAGTCCCAAGTCCAATTCCGGCCATATCGCCCTGGATGCGGCCCTGGCGGATGTTCGCAAAGGAAAAGGCGGGGATTTTCCCCGACACCTGCAAAATGTCCACGCCGACAGCTACACCATGGAGCGGGAACAGGGGTATCAGTATCCCCACGACTATCCTAACCATTGGGTGCAGCAGCAATACCTGCCGGATACTCTGGTGGGGACACAATACTACGAATACGGTCCCAACAAGCTGGAGCAGGCGGCAAGGGCTTACTGGGACAAGATCAAAGGTTGAAAGGGGAATGGCCATGGACATTCGCTTGAATGATATTCTGGTAATGAAAAAGCCCCATCCCTGTGGGGAGAAGCGGTGGCTGGTGCTGCGCACCGGAGCAGACTTCCGGCTGCGCTGCCTTGGTTGCGGCCATGAGGTCATGACCCCACGGCACAAAGCGGAGAAGAATATCCGCACAGTAGAAAGACCGGGGCAGAATGGTTAGAAGTTAGGAGTTAGACAGTGAATGTGAGGAAATTTCTCACTCTTCACTTCTAACTCCTGATTTTTTCTCTTTCGCTTCCGACGGACTTTGAAGTTCGGCTGTGCTAGGATAGGAGCAAACGAATGGGAGGTGGTCGAGGCGGAAGTTTATCTGGATCTGGTAATGATACTCAACTTTCTGGTGGACTTTTTGCTGCTTTTGGGGACAAATCGGCTTTCGGGATTTCCACTGGCGGCGGGGCGGTGCGTCTGGGGGGCACTGCTGGGGAGTATCTACAGCGGGGCGTGTATGCTGCCGGGCTTTCGGTTTCTGGGAAATGCCCTGTGGCGGGGCGTCAGTCTGGGGGCCATGGCGGTGGTGGCCTTCGGCTGGGGAAAAAGCAGTTGGAAGCGATGCGGGGTGTTCCTGATTTTGAGCATGGCACTGGGTGGTATGGCCATCAGCCTGGGGCGCAATGACTTTTTCTCGCTGGTTTTGGCGGCGGGCGGCTGCTGTTTCTTGTGCCGGGTTGCCTTCGGCAATGGGGTAGGCAGCCAGGAATACATACCGCTGCAGCTGACCTATGGCGGTAACACCGTCAGTGTGGTGGCCCTGCGGGATACCGGCAATACCCTCCGGGATCCCATTACCGGGGAACCGGTGTTGGTGGTGGGAGCAGATGTGGCAAGGCGGCTGACCGGGCTGACGGAAGCCCAGCTGAAAAGCCCCATGGAAACCCTGGCAAAGCAGCCCATCCCCGGCCTGCGGCTGATCCCATACCGGGCGGTGGGGCAGGGGGGAAGTTTCCTGCTGGGGCTGCGGATGCAGGATATCCACTTAGACGATAAAAAGATTTCTGCCGTGGTGGCATTTGCGGCAGAGGGACTGGGCAGAGGGGAAATGGTACAGGCGTTGACGGGAGGAATGTTATGAATCTGCGGAAATTGCTGGAAATGCTGGGGCTGCTTCGGAACCGGGAAGTCTTTTATATCGGGGGAAGTGATATCCTGCCGCCGCCACTGAAAGGGGAGGCGGAACGGGAAGCGCTGGAAGCCCTGGAGCGGGGAGAGGAAGAAGCCCGGCAGACGTTGGTGGAGCACAACCTCCGGCTGGTGGTGTACATTGCCCGGCGGTTTGAAAACACCGGCATCAATCTGGAAGATTTGATCTCCATTGGCACCATCGGCCTCATCAAGGCCATCGGTACCTATAAGCTGGACAAGAAAATCAAGTTGGCAACTTACGCTTCCCGGTGCATTGAAAATGAGATCCTGATGTACATCCGCAAGACCGCCAATCAGAAAGCAGAGGTCTCGCTGGAGGAGCCCATCAACATGGACTGCGATGGCAATGAACTGCTGCTGTGCGACATTCTGGGTACCGAGGAGGATATGATCCTGCGGCCGCTGGAAGACCATGTGGATCTGTGCGTTCTGCGGCAGGCTCTGGGGGAACTGCCCCAGCGGGAGCGGGAGATCGTGGGGATGCGCTACGGTTTGGAAGGCCGGAAGGAGCTGACGCAAAAGGAAGTAGCCCAGAAAATGGGGATCTCCCAGTCCTACATCTCCCGACTGGAGAAGCGGATCCTCCTAAGACTTAAAAAAGAATTGATTCGGCAGACAAGCTGCGCTTGATTTTGCCCATTCGCTATGGTATAATCGATATAGTTTTATATCGATATACTTTTATAGGGAATGGAAAAGAGGTAAGGAATGGAACCGAAGAAGATCTCCAAATCCGTTTTGAAACGACTGCCGGGTTACCTGGCTTATTTGAAGAATATGCCGGAAAATTCGCCCCCCCACATTTCTGCCACGGCGCTGGCCGGGGCTTTGGGCATGGGCGAAGTGCAGGTGCGCAAAGACCTTGCTATGGTTTCCGACGGTGGCCGCCCCAAGATCGGCTACCTGCGGGAAGCCCTCATTGACGACATTGAGCAGTTTTTGGGTTATGACAATACCACCGATGCGGTGCTGATCGGTGCCGGTAAGCTGGGGCAGGCCCTTATGGCCTACAAGGGTTTTGACGAATACGGCCTGAACATTCTGGCGGCCTTTGATGCCCGGCCCAAAATCGGCAAAACCGACGAGGGAAAGCCGGTGTACAACATCGACCGGCTGACCCAGTTTTGCCACGCCAATAAGGTGCTCATGGGCATTATCACCGTTCCGGCGGAAGCGGCACAGGAAGTGGCGGATCTGCTGATTTCCTGCGGTATCAAAGCCATCTGGAATTTTGCGCCTACCCACTTGGATGTTCCCAATGGCATTTTGGTGCAGAATGAGAATATGGCGACCTCTCTGGCAGTGCTGTCCGTCCATTTGCAGGCCCAGATCAAGGAAGAGAAGCGGTAACTGTTACACGAATAAACGTACATGCCCCCTCGATTCGAGGGGGCATGTTGTATTTTGAGGTTTGTCACAGGTGGCGGCGCCTTCGACGCCCCGCGTACAGAGCAGATAAGCGATGTTATTCTACGCAGATTACGCTGCTTCCAGTTGATTCATCCACTTTTTTCGGTGGAATACCACCATAGAGATCAAAAAACGAATGGCTTCTTCCAGCGACAGCAGGAAGTAGACCCAGGGGATGCTCAGGTTCCACAGGAAAGCCGAGAGCAGTCCCAGAGGAACACCAAAGCCCCAGGTGCCAAGGATGTCAATAAACATGGCATATTTCGTCTTTCCACCGCTGCGGAGGATGCCGCCACCCAAAATCATATTCAGTACCTTGAAGGGGGCCACGATGGCGTAGGCCAATAAGATTTGCTGGGTCAGCAGCTTTACGGTATCCTCCACCTGATAGATCTGTACATAGAACCCACGGGTAACAATCACCACCAGGGACAGGACGATGGAACCGACGGCACCATAGAAGATCAGTTTTTTGGAAGAGACGTAGGCATCCGCTTCATCGCCGCTGCCCAGCTTCTTGCCAATGAGGATGCTGGCCGCCTGAGACAGGCCGCAGAGCGCCCCGATCATCAACCCCTGAATGGGATTGATAAGGGTCATGGCGGCGGTGGCATCGGTGCCCATGTGGCCGTAGATGATGGCGTAGACGTTTTCTCCCAAACTCCAGAACAGTTCGCAGATGAGAATGGGGGGCCAGCATGGCAAAATACTGCTTCCAGTTCATCCGGGGGGCCGGGGTGCTTTCTTTGGCAGCGGGGTCCAGTGCCTGTTTGGGAAGCATCAGAAGCATCAGCAGGCAGTTGACCCACTGGGAGAGTACCGTGGCAATGGCGGCACCGGCGGCTCCCATTACCGGAAAGCCCAGTTTCCCGAAAATGAGAATGTAATTGACCACCGTGTTGACCCCGGCAGAAGCCATACTGGCATAGAGGGGAAGCTTGGGCTTTTCCATGCACCGCAGGAGGGTGGACAGCAGTGTTGCTCCCGCCAGCGGCAGATAGGTTCCGGTGATGATGAGAAGGTAGGCCGCGGCCTCCTGGCGGGTGGCGGCGTCTTTGGTGTACAGCCCCATGATCTGACTGGGGAACAGGACGCACAGCAGGGTAAACAGCCCCGCAATGCCCACCGCCAGCAGCAGGTTGGTGTAGAAACTCCGGCGGACTTCCTGCTTATTGTTCTGCCCCAGATACTGGGAAATCATGATCCCCGCCACGGCACCTACGGCGGCCACGATGACGGAGTGGATGGAAGAAAATTTTCCTGCCAGCCCCACACCGGCCACGCTGACGCTGCCCAGCTGACCGATCATGATCTGATCCACGATGCTGAAAGAAGATTGCAACATGGATTGCAGTGTCACGGGAATGGCCAGCGCGCAGACGCTACGGAAAAAGGATTTGTTGTTCTCCATAGAGATCCCTCCTTGTTTGTTGCCCTTATTGTACAGCAGAAATTCCTCAAAGGCAAAGGTTAACCGCATAACCTGCGACAAAAAAGAAAGGTGGCATTTGTACGCTTTTGCACAAATGCCACGAATACGTTATGGTTGCCGTACAGCGGTGCTGTTTCTCACCACCAGTTTTACCGGCAGCATGATTTGATGCTCCACTTCCCGGCCGGTTTTCAGGGCTTGCAGAGAGTCGATGGCAATGCGGGCGCGTTCTTCGCCGCTTTGCTGGATGGTGGTCAGGGTGGGGCAGAACAGGCTGCACATGGGGGTATCGTCAAAGCCGCCCACGGAAATGTCCTCCGGTACCCGGATACCCTGACTATGGAGAAAACTGATGAGATCCATGGCGTAGTAATCCGACACCGCAAATACGGCGGTGACTTTCCGGAAGTCTTCCAGATGTTCCCGGTAGAATTCCCACCGCTCCTGCTTGCGCATGGGTACGATGCGCCGGGTCACATTGCCCGGGGCGAAGCCTTTGGCAAAGCCCTCCATCCGGGCGAAATCCACGCCCACATCGTTGTCGGAAAGGCACATGGCGGCGGTGTGATGAAGCTGGCGGAAATGGGTGCCCATTTGGAAACCGCCGTCAAAATTGTCGATGGTGATGTTTAAGATCCGCTCCGGGTGGTCGCAGAAACCATCATAGACCACGAAGGGGATGCGCATATGGCTCCGGAGGTAGTCATAATCCTGCTGACAGAAGCCGATCATCACAATGCCGTCCATGTTCCACATGGAGGCAAAGCGCAGAACTTCCTCCGGGCATTTGGCCTTTTTCACCATGAGGAAAAAACCGCTTTTTTCGATTTGGGTGGACAGGTGGTTTAGCGATGAAGCGATGAAAAAGTCGTCCAGCGTATGCTCCTCGTACTTTTCGTGGTCGTTGACGAAAACGCCGATGATCTTGGAGTCGTTTTGTGCCAACAAAATGCTGGCCATATTGGGGATGTACTGCCGCTTTTCCAGCAGCTCCATGACTTTTGCCACAGTCTCGTCGGAAACTTTTCCGGTCTTGCCGTGGATGACATTGGACACGGTGGCGGTGCTTAGGCCTAATTCCTCCGCAATGTCCCGGATGCGAATGCGTGGTTCCATTATCTCTCAGAACTCCACGGTGGTGGCACTCTGTTGAGCGGTGAGCTGCCGATAGAAGGCAGCATAGGCGGCATTTTTATAGGGATTCAGTGCCAGATGCCCCAGATTCAGGGAGATTTCCGCCAAAATTATCCAGCCGAAGAAGGTCAGACTCAGATAGAATAGCTCTCCCTTATGACCATCCATCAACTCTGTGGAGCGGCGAATGGCTTCACTGGCAGACATGTCGGGATTCTCCGCCAGAATGAAGGGAGTCATGGCATAACTGTAGGACTTGATAATGCCGGGGATCACCAGCAGCAGCGCCCACAGGAAGGTGTACAGTACCCGCAGAAAGGCCTGTGCAAATCCGGTGCCGAAACGGTGGAACTGGGAAAACAGGTCGGAAAATTCCGGCTTCCTGCCGTCATATTGTTTCAGAAGAAACTGGGCATAACCCAACTGGATGGTGCCGCTGAAGATGAGAGCCACCAGCGAAAGCACTCCGCCGGGGATGGAAATGGTCAGATTGCCAAACTTCAGCCCCTGTTGCAATGCCAGAGACACGAAGTTCCACCGGGCAAGAGAATCAAGCAGGTCGGTTTTGACATCCGGCAGAAAACTGCTGCCGACGATGAGACCCCCCAGCAGTGCGGCCACGGCGGCCACGCCGATGGACAGCCCCCAATTTCCTTGTAAATTGGCTCTGGCACGGGCACGAAGGTCTTTTGCTTCCATAAAAATTCCTCCTGTTTCTATATAGATGGTGGAATGCTTACTTTTTCAGGGCGGCGATGGTATTTTTGATCTTATTGGCGCTGTAGCCGTTGGCCACGGCCTTGTCGGTGTAGAATTTGCCCATAACGGGGTCACCCATCAGGCCGCAGCAGATGGCGGCGGTGGCCAAAGCGGAAGCGTGGTTTTCATCCTGCGCCAAAACCGTTTGTGCTTCTTCCAGTCCGGCTTCGTAGTCCCGGTCGGCAACGCAGGCGGTGGCCAGAGCACTGCGGGCTTCCCAGTTTTCGCCGTTTAAGTCCAGGGCATAGGAATAGGCACTTCTGGCCTTTTTCAGTTCACCGATGCGCTGATAGCAGCGGCCCTGCTCCAGAGAAACATCGCTGCTGGGGCACAGCACCAGAGCGGAGGTATACTGTCGGGCGGCTTCGGCGTACTTATTCAGGCTGGTAAGCACCATGGCGGTGGCTACGGAAACAGCATATTTTTCCGGATCTGTTTCGCACAGCGGGGCAAGCTTGTTCAGCTTGTTCAGGGCGGATTTGGGCATGTTGCCGGAAAAATCCTTCAGCGCGGACTGGAACTTACTGTTCTTCTGAGGATCATCGGCAAAGGCATCTTTGGCGAAGGTGCCCCAAACCTGATTTTCCAGCTGAGAGCCAGGCGTCTGAGATTTCTTCTGCTTCGGACGGAAAATCAAAAGAACGGCTACCAGAATTGCCATCAAAACCACCAGTGTCCGGGGCTGGATATTGCCGGAGGAAAACATCCGGTTACCCAGAAAGGTAAAGGCCAGAAGCAACAAAACAGGGACCAAATACAGCATTTTTTTCATAGGAGAACTCCTTTTTCAATTATTGTTAATATTATACAGGGAATTCACCAAAATGGGAAGAGGAAAATACAAAAAAAGACACAGAATGGAATCTGTCTGTCCACGCCTGCGCCGTTTTCTGCTTCCGGAAGGGCATTGGCTACCGGAGCCAGATACCATTCGTTGGGGCGCTCGCAACCATAGAAGATTTGAAGGCATTCGGCAGTCATTTACAGATGTATGGATTACCATAACAATCGGTGGATTCAGGAAAGATGAAAGAGCTTGCCATCTGCATAACACAGACAGCAAGCCCTTCTGATGCTTGAACAATTTGAGATGGAAATATTTACCTAACGTTTTGGGGGTCACTGCATATCCAATGCATCCATTCTGTATGTTTTCACGCCCCAAAGGAAATAGACAATATGGAACAGCCACACACCGCCAAGGATGGCACAGGGAATATACAAATCCTTGCGCAGCATCATGAAAAAGCCAAAGGACATTAAGGCTGTAACGGTGATCATCACCTTGATTTTGGTTTTTCGGGTCATGCCCTGGCCTTTGACATAGGTTTCCAGATTGTTTTTATAGAGCTTTGTGCCGATGAACCAGGTATGCAATTTTTCCGAGCTTTTGCCGAAACTGAATGCTGCCAGCAGCAAAAACGGAAAGGCAGGCAGCAGGGGAAGGACTGCACCCAATGCCCCCAGTCCCAGACCGATAAATCCCAGGGTGATCCAAAAAATCTTTTTAATATTCATCTCTTTTCTCCAATCGTTTTGCTTCTTTTTTGCTTTCTATCACATGACGAAGGGCCATGACGGGATGACAGAAAATCATTCTCGGACCGGAAAACCGCATGACAAGCCGGATCTTCTCCCGCATTTCCGGCTTATAACAGTGAACACGGCAGTTGGAGCAGAAGGTTTTCGTCTCCATAAAGGGGCACTTGTCACTGCGCAGCGTGGCATACTGCAAAAGAGCCTCGCAGTCGGGACAAAGGACTTTCTTTGTCCCGTGCTTTTTCCTGCAATAAAGGCGGATCATCAAGGCGACGGTTTCTTTTTCCCGCTGCCGTTTACTTTCTGTTTTGTTCATACATCCTTCCTCCTTCCACACGGTAGATCCGGTCGGCAATGGCCATGGTGGATTCCCGGTGGGATACAAGGATGATGCTCTTTTTGGGTTTCTGCTCCCGCAGGGCTTTCAGGATTATGCCCTCGTTGATGCTGTCCACATTGCTGGTGGGTTCGTCCAGTAAAATCAGTTCACTGCCCCGCAGGAATGCCCGGGCAAGCCCCAACCGCTGCTTTTCGCCGGCAGATAAATGATCCCCAAGAGCACCCACAGGGGTGTCATAGCCCTCAGGCAGAGTGAGAATAAAATCATGGATGGATGCCATGCGGCAGGCAGATTCCAGCTCTTCCTGCGTGGCATCCGGTTTGGCAATGCGCAGATTCTCTCCAATGGTGTTATCAAAGAGATAGGTAGCCTGACTGACCATGGTCACATTGCTCAGCAGACTGCTCCCGTCAATCCGGTCAATGTCTACGCCATTGTAGGCAATTTCACCATGACTTTTTTGCCAGAACCGAAGAAGCAATTTGAGAAACGTGGATTTTCCGCAGCCGCTTTCTCCGACGATGCCGATGATCTCCCCTTTTTCTGCGTGCATACAAATATCAGAAAGGACCTGGGTTTGTCCATCGTAGGAGAAAGACAGATCTTTGACGTTCAAATCGTTGTAGGCAAATGCTTCTCCCTTTTCTACGGGCATAACCTCCGGTTCTTCGGCAAGCAGATTCAGCACCCGGTCGCCACTGGCGAAGGTCTGGGTCAGATTGCCGGGCAGGGCAGAAATGGCGATCACCGGGCCGAAGGAGCCGAATACGGCAACCACACCGATGATCATTCTGCCGGAGGTGAGGGCATGGCTGGCCACCAGGGCGATCCCCACGGCAAGGGTCCCGAGGATAAAGAGCGAAACGCAAAGTTCCGTTGCCGCACTTGCTTTTGTGGTGTCGTGCTTCATCTTTTTTGTTTCCCGGAGAAGAATGTCGGAGCGCCGGTTGACTTCTGCCTCCCGTTGTTTCCCTGCATTGTTCAGCACAATGTCTTTGATACCCTTAATACTGTCCAGAAAATAGGCATTAAAGGAAGCAAATTCTGCACGATAGCGAACTCCGGATTCTTTCAGCCTGGCAGAAGAAATCATAGGCACGAGAATGCCCACCGTGAGATAGCCTGCGAGGGCAATCAGGGCCAGATACCAGCTGGACACCGTTCCCACAAACACCACCACAATGGTGGACACGATCACCGCAATGCAAATGGGGGAAATGGTGTGAGCATAGAAAACTTCCAGCGTTTCAATGTCCGAGGTGATCATGGCAATGATGGAGCCTTTTTCCTTGCTCTCCAATTTGGCCGGACACAGCTTACGCAGGGCTCCAAAGATCTGATCCCGAAGAACGGCCAGCAGCCGGAAAGCGATATAATGATTGCTGTACTGCTCGAAATACCGTAAGATGCCCCGCAAAACACCGCAACCGATGGCAAAGCCGATAATGGCGCCATAGGAAAGGGCGATGGTCTCTCCCAGCGCCTTGGCAACTCCCACAGCGCCCAGTAAAGTTACGCCCATGGCGCAGAGAAAGCCCAGCGAACCGTTGATGACAGCCAGCACCATAATGTAGGCAAGGCTACCCAGCAGCAAGATCAGACTTGCCATAATGTTTGCGCCGCTTCGGCGAAGCTTTGGTTTTTTGCTCATACATTTCCCTCCCCGTAGCCTTCTTCCAGATGTTTCTGCGTGGTAAAAAGTTTGGCATATCCACCGTTTCGTTTCATCAATTCCCAGTGGGTGCCGGTTTCCTTCACTTCCCCCGACTCCATGTAGAAAATTTGGTCAGCGGGGATCACATTGGCGAGACGATGGGAGATGACGATGACGGCCTTTTCTTTTGACAGTTCCTGGATATTTGCCATGATGATGGCTTCACTCTCTGCGTCAATATTGCTGGTGGCTTCGTCAAACACATAAATGTTTTTATCGGCAACCAGATTCACCGCCAGGGCCAACCGCTGCTTCTGACCGCCGGAAATGTTGGCAGCGTCCTCGGTGATGACTTTGTCCAGACCGCCATTTTCCCGGATAAAGGCCGCAAGATTTACCTTTTCCAAAGCTGTATCAATTGCTTCGTCGGTTACGGAAGCGTTGGCAAGCCGGAAATTTTCCCGGACGGTGTCGTGGAACAGGTAGGTGTTGTAGCTGACCACGGCAAGGTGGGAATAGCAGCTTTCCCGGGACAGTGTTTCCAACGCCTTTCCTCCCACGGTCACAGTGCCGCTATCCGGTCGGACAGCACCGAAGAGCAGATTCACCACGGTGGATTTTCCGCAGCCGGATTCTCCCACAATGGCGGTCATGCCGGTTTTGGGGAAGGTCATGGATACATCCTTCAGCACATCCCGCTGCCCGTCATAGGAAAAGGTCACGTTTTGAAGTTTGATTTCCGTGTCCGTCACGGTTTCCACGCCCCAAACCGGATCCGGCTGTTCCAGCAGGGAGAGAATCTTGTTTCCTGCCGATGCGCCGTTCATGGCAACATGGAACGCAGAACCAAAGGCCCGCAGCGGCAAAAAGAAATCCACCGCTACCAGGATCAAAAACAGTGCCCAAATCGGCTCCAGTCCCCATTTCAAAACCGAGAGAATGGCCATGGCAATGCCCAGTCCCGCGCCGCCATAGGCTACCAGATCCATAATGGTGGTGCTGGCCAGCTGCATCACCAGCACCTTCATGGTGATGCGCCGGAATTCTTCACTGGTTTCGTTCATTTTCCGGTGCTGGGCTTCGTCCGCCTGGAAGATTCTCAGCTCTTTCAAGCCCTGTACGCTGTCCAGAAAACTGTCGCCCATGGAGGTGTATTTGCCCCAATATTTGGCAAAAATCTTCTTTGCGTATTTGGATACAGCAATGATGGACACGGGGATCAGGGGCACACAGCAAAGCAATACCAACGCCACCCGCCACTGGATCCACACGGTGATACCGAACAGAAGAAAGGGTGCCAGCATGGCATAGAAAAACTGGGGGATGTAAGAGGAATAATAGAGATCAAGCTGCTCTACCCCTTCCATGGCCACCTGAGTCAGGCCTGCCATGCTCATGCCGTCGGTGGAGCGGACGCCCAGTTTCACGATTTTGTTGTAAACCCGCTGACGCAGGTCTTTCTTTGCCTTACGGCCCAGGGTATCTTTCAAATCCCCCACCAGCCGGGAGCAGACATAGCGGATGGCAATGCCGGTAAGCCCGCATACAGCAGGACACAGGAATACCACAGCACCGCCGCTGGATTCGTCATAGTGAATGGCCAGGTGGATCGCCCAACAGATGGAGGCGGTAATGCCCACATTGGCAAATAAACCCACCACCATCAGGCCAACGGTGTAAAAGATGTATTTTTTATGATCTCCCAATAATTTTAGAAGGTTTTTATCAATCATATACTATGCTCCTGAAGTTGTTTTTAGTTAGCGGATTCTAACCTTTGATGGTTGGAAAGCAGTGGAACCTGTTCCACTGCTTGTTTCGGGTTATGCTCCCGCCCCTTATCCTTTTTTACAGACAAACCAGGCTATGCCTTTGACGGTTCCGATCTCCACGGTATCATACCGTTCTTCCAGCTGATGCCGAAGGCTTTCCACGGTTTCATAGGGCGGGGTAAAGAATTTCATGGGTTGGTACAAATGCCGGATGAACCAATCTGTCCGAGCAAAACTGCCCTGCACATAAAAGCAACCGCAGAAAGTGCCGCCGGGTTTCAGAACACGGTAAGTTTCTCTGTAAGCAGCTTCTTTATCGGGAAAGGCCTGAAAGCCGTTGAGAGAAACCACCGTATCAAAACTTTCGTCCGCAAAAGGCAATGCACTTACGTCCCCTTGCTGAAAGCGGACATTTTCCAAACCCAAATGTTTCGCTTTTTTCTGGGCCTGCCCCATCATGTCAGGGGAGTAATCCAGACAGGTAATATCCCCATGGGGCAAAGTCTGATACACCGGCATGGTCAGAATCCCCGTACCCACGGGAACTTCCAGCAGCTTGCCTTCAAAATCCGCAGGGATCCCGGACAGGGCATGGGTCAGATACTCGTCACACTCCGCTTTTCCCATGCCCCAGACAGCGTGACACACCGCTTTGCCGCCAAGGGTGGAGCAGGTGATCATACCGTCATAAAAGCTGTTGCTCCCAGCCAGACGATAGGCATTTTGAATGGCATCTTTTCGTTCCAAGATTTTCACTCCTTTTTACATTCCGCGTAGGTCAGTGGAAAGCTGGCGTTCAGCACTTCACTTTTTTGTACGGTCCAGCCCTGTCCCTCCAGAAAATCCAAATAGCTTTCATTGGACCACTTGCTGTACTGACGGAACCCCGCCAGCTTCATGAAAAACGCTTTGACATTTCCACGGAAGTTATTACCGGCATGGGTAAAGGTCGGCGCGATCAGCACACCGTCGTCCTTCAGCACCCGACGAATTTCCGCCAATGCTTTCTCCGGTTCCGGCACGATGTGCAGGCGTTGGATACGATTACCACATCAAAAGACTGGCCGGCATAGGGAAGGCAAAACATATCCTGCACCGAAAAATGGAGTTTTGTGGATTTTACCCCAAGTTTGGCCTGTTCGATCATCTCTTGGGATGCGTCAGTAGCTTCAATATGATCAGCAGAGCGGACGATATGTTTGGCGATCAGTCCTGTGCCGGTGGCCAGCTCCAGCACCTGTTTGTGCCGCACCACAGGATAGATTAGAGCATACATTTGCTTATATGCCTTGTGGTCTTTGCGCATAAAGCGGTCATATATGGTTGCCGTGCGATCCCAAAATGTTTTCTTCATAACAACACTTCCTGTGTGGCGGTTAGCGTTCTCTAACCGCTGGCCGTTTGAAAAGCCGCCAACCGGCAGCTTTATAATTTACTACTCTGTAAATGCCAAGTGCTGACCTCCAGATTTTTGACAAATACGTTTATTCCGGTCACATTCTACAACAATATGCACATAAAGTCAACACACAAAGAATCTGGAAACACAGGACTCCGGAAAGCAGGATATCTATAAGGAAGGGAGCAGCCTGGTGATAAGAAGGAATGGATTTTGCTCCAAAATAAAAGGGAACTGAAAATCTATATGGGGAGCAAAAGTGCTGTAAACGGAAAAGAAAGTGTATAACGTATACGAAAATGCGATTTTTGGGGCATTTTCACGGTAAATGCTTAAAAATGAAATAAGCGGGCGCTTAATGCAAAACGGGAAGCAAAAAAGATTGAAAAATCTGAATAAAAATACTTGCAGTCTGGGCGGTATAGTATTATAATGCGAGCAATAAGATGCACTGTGGACGGTACACAGGTCGATACAGATTCCGGTGGGGAGGAATGAAGGTATGACGGATAAGGAACTGAAAAAACTGGGCCGGAGCGACCTGCTGCAAATGCTGGTGGATCAGGGCCGGGAACTGCGGGAACTGAAGCAGAAGTACGCCGCAGCGGAAGCAGCGCTGGCAGAGCGTACCATCCGACTGGATCGGGCAGGTTCCATTGCGGAAGCGGCTTTGCAGCTCAATGGTGTATTTGAAGCCGCCCAGGAAGCCTGCCGCCAGTATACGGACAGCCTCGCATTGCTTGCCCGGCAGCAGGAAGAAGTCATTTCTCAGCAGGAAGCGGAAAGCCGGGAAAAAGCAGATCGTCTGCTGGCAGAAGCGGAAAAAACCTGCACGGCCAGACTTCAGGAAACGGAAGAAAGCTGCGCTGCAAAACTCCGGGAAACCGAGGAAACCTGCGCACAGATGCTGCAAAAAGCGCAGACGGAATCCCAGCAGTATTGGGACACTGTGTTCCAGAAGATGCAGGCTTTTTCCAAAGAATACGCAGAGCTGAAAGGGCTTCTGGCCTTTGCGGCGGACAAGGATAAGAAAGAATGAAAAAACGGAAGGTTCAGGAGATTCCGGAGCTGGAGCAGCTGGAAGCGGAGCTGAAGCGGGTGACCTACCGCTCCCGGTACCGCAGCATCCTGCGCAGCACGGTGTACAGCCTGATCGTGGTGGCGGCGGTGGCCGTTCTGGTGGCTACCATCTGGCTGCCGGTTTTGCAGATCTATGGCGCTTCCATGTACCCAACGCTGGACGAAGGGGACATTGTGGTGTCGGTGAAAGGGTCTGAATTTGCCCCCGGCGACCTGATCGCCTTTTACATCGGCAACAAAATTCTGGTGAAGCGATGTATCGCCCTGCCGGGGCAATGGGTGGATATGGACGAAGATGGCAATGTCTATATCAACGGCGAAGCGCTACAGGAGCCTTATCTGGCAGAAAAATCTCTGGGCGATGCCAATATTGAATTTCCCTATCAGGTGCCGGAGAACCGGTACTTCTGTATGGGTGACCACCGGGC
>CAYXUI010000026.1:0-24669 GCA_964468195.1 uncultured Oscillospiraceae bacterium
ACCACGCCACCAACCATTTGTCAAGCACTTTTTTACAAATTTCGGCAACTTTTTTTGTATTATCTGCCGAAGGGTCATTTCATTCCCTTCGGGACAAGGGACTGCTGATCTGATGCAGCGCATCCCCTGCTTTCAGGACGCTTTCTCCCTTTACAGACAGGTCTCCCAGACTTACCATGCCACAGAGCTTCCCCTTTTCCATCACCGGCAACCGCCGTACTTGCATCTGCCCCATAAGGGCCGCTGCAGCACCCGCCTCCATATCCGGCTCCACTGCCGTGACATTGGCGGTCATAACATCCCCTACACAGGTCACCGATGGCGACCGGCCAGATGCCAGGCACCGGGTAACGATATCCCGGTCCGTGATCATGCCACATACCCGCCCATTGCTGCCGCAGACTGGCATGGCTCCTATATTGTATTGTGCCATGGTCCGTGCCGCCACCGCCACCGGTTCCTCCGGGTGGATCCGGATCACCGGCCGGGTCATTACTTCCCGCAATTTCATGGTAACCCCTCCCTTTGCTGGTAAGGGTGCCCAGTTTCAGCAAAGGTTATACATAATATAGTTAGGAGTTATGAGTGAGGAGTTAGGAGATCACAACCATCCTTTAACTCCTAACTTCTCACTCCTAACATATAATAAAAGGAAGCTCCCACCCAGGAGCTTCCTTTTATGTTATACTATCTTACTTTCCAATCACCAGTTCTGCGATCTGGACACAGTTGGTGGCAGCGCCCTTGCGGACCTGGTCACCGCAGCACCACAGGCAGATGCCGTTGTCATCCGTCAGGTCGGGACGGATGCGGCCCACATAGACGATATCCTGCCCGGAGGTATCCAGAGGCATGGGATATTCCTTATTCTTCAGGTCATCCACCAGCTTAACGCCGGGGGCAGTCTTCAGCACTTCCCTGACTTCTTCCACGGTAACGTGACGGTCAAAGTGCAGGCTGACGGAGATGGAGTGGCTGCGGACAACAGGCACCCGGACGCAGGTGCAGGAGACCTTCAGCTCCGGCAGGTGCATGATCTTCCGGCCTTCGTTCTGCATCTTCATTTCTTCGCTGGTGTAGCCCTCGAACTGTTCGCCGCCGATCTGGGGGATCAGGTTGTAGGCGATCTGGTGGGAGAAGACCTTGGACTCATAGGTCTTGCCCTGACCCAGAGCTTCCACTTCCGCCATGAGCTCAATGGGGCCGCCGGCGCCAGCACCGGAGACGGCCTGATAAGTAGAAGCAGTCATGGTCTTGATGGGGGACAGCTTGTTCAGGGCGTTGACGGCGGTGATGGTGATGATGGTGGAGCAGTTGGGGTTGGACAGAATGCCCTTGTGATTCTTTACATCCTCCGGGTTCACTTCCGGCACGATCAGGGGCACGTTGGGATCCAGGCGGAAGGCGGAAGAATTGTCCACAAAGACGGCTCCGGCCTTGACAATGGCAGGAGCGAACTTCTCCGCAATGTCATTTTCCGCAGCGCCCAGCACGATATCCACGCCTTCAAAGGCTTCGTCGCAGGCTTCCTGAATGGTCACATCCTCGCCCCGGAATTTCAGAGTCTTGCCGGCGGAACGCTTGGATGCCAGGGGCACCAGTTTCCCCACAGGGAAATCCCGCTCCTGCAAAATGTTCATCATTTCCTGACCCACGGCGCCGGTGGCGCCCAGGACAGCGACGGTATAAGTTTTCATAGTCATTTTCCTCCCTGTTTCCCGGAGTCCCAATAGGGTGTCATTGCGAACCGGTGCGCACACTGGTGTGGCAATCCCCCTGTGAATGGGACATCCGAAATATTATCAAAAGCTCTCAATCCTGCCTTGGCCCCCTCTCTAAAGGGGGGCTGTCAGCGAAGCTGACTGGGGGAGTGTCCCTCCGATTGTAGCCACACTCCCTCCGCCCCTTCGGGGCACCTCCCTCCTCAGAGGGAGGCAAGCAGGCATATCCTGTTTACTTAGTCACGAAGCTGTTATACAGCACCCGGATGGCATCCTTGAAGTCCTTGTTGTCCACACCAAAAATAATGTTCAGCTCATCGGGGCCCTGGTTGATCATGCGGATATTGATGCCGCTTTCGCCCAGTGCAGCGAAGATCTTACCGGAAATACCGGGGCGGAAAGCCATCTTCCGGCCGACGGCGGCAACCACGGCGATATTGTGGTGGACATGGAGGGTATCCGGCTGGGCTTCTTCCTGAATTTCCGCCATGATGGTATACAGTTCCTTTTCGATGGCGGCGGTAGGCAGCACCACGGAGACATTGTCAATGCCATTGGGCACATAGTCCACGGAAATATTATGCCGCACCAGCACCTTCAATACCTTGTACAGGACACCTACCTGATTGCTCATGCCCTTCTTGCTCAGGGAAATGATGGAAAAGTCCTTCTTGCCGGTGATGCCGGTGATAAAACGGTCGGGGTCATGGTCACCCTCGAAGGATTCCTGGATCATGGTACCAGGAGCCTCCGGGGCGTTGGTATTGCGGATATTGATGGGGATGTTCTTTTCCCGGACAGGGAAAATGGCATCTTCATGGAGCACCTGCGCACCGGAGTAGCTCAGCTCCCGGAGCTCGTCATAGGTGACTTCCGGAATGGCCTGGGGATCGTCCACGATCCGGGGATCGGCCATGAGGATACCGGAAACATCCGTCCAGTTTTCGTAAACTTCCGCATCCAGTGCGGCGGCGGCCAGTGCGCCGGTGATATCGGACCCGCCACGGGAGAAGGTGTGGATGGTTCCGTCAGGCATGGCACCGTAGAATCCGGGGATCACGGCGCCGTAGCCCAGCACCACCTGATGCCGCAGAGCTTCATAGGAAGCTTCCTGATCCACGGTGCCGTCCAGCTTGAACTGGATCCAGTCGGCAGCGTCCACGAACTGGAAGCCAAGGTAGGCTGCCATGAGCTTGGCGGAGAAATATTCGCCCCGGCTCACCAGCTCCTCCTGGGTGACTTTCTTTTCGTCAATGCGCTTTTTCAGTGCCACGAATTCCGGTTCCAGATTCAGATCCAGTCCCAGTTCGTCCCGAATTTCCAGATACCGGGACACAATCATGTCGAAGATCTGGGAGCAGTCCACGCCATACTTGACGTGGGAATCGCACAGATACAGCAAGTCCGTCAGCTTATGGTCGCCGCTGAACCGCTTGCCTGCGGCGGAAACCACCACGACCTTCCGGTCGGGATCCGCCATCAGGATCTCCCGAACCTTACGGTACTGCCCCGCATCGGCCATGGAAGACCCGCCAAATTTTACTACTTTCATTTTCTTTTCCTCTCGGTTTTTCCTGTATCGTAGGGCGGGGTCATGACCCCGCCGACCCGCTATGAATTTCAAAGCGGTCTGTCAAAAGCGAAAATGCCATGCCTATGTCATAGACCTGTACAAATTCGCCAATTGTATTTCTGTACCAGAGATGGTATACCACCCAACCAGCCACACAATCACTGCAATCTGGTCGGCGGGGCATGCCCCCGCCCTACGAGGTACTTTCCATTATTCCCGAATAGCCGCCACAAAGGCATCGGGGTTTTCCTTGATCCAGCTATGCATATCGGCAATGGACACCGGGCCGGTCACTACGGCATTGCCCCAACGCTCGGCAATTTCCCCGTTCCAGTTGCCCCGGACATACCAGCGCATGGTGCCGGAATTGTCCGCCTGGACTTTCTCACCGTAGGGGGCGTAGAAGCCCTTGCCAGAGAGCACATCC
Organism: uncultured Oscillospiraceae bacterium; assembly: GCA_964468195.1. GTDB lineage: Bacteria > Bacillota > Clostridia > Oscillospirales > Oscillospiraceae > Faecousia. Next base: position 3,722 of record CAYXUI010000026.1, read on the forward strand.
ACCAGATCCTGCACCACATTATATGCGGTGGGATACCGTCCGGCACCCTGACCGTAGAAGCTCATCCGCTCAGAGGTCTCCCCCAGGAAGGTGATGAGATTATAGTTCATGGGCACGGCAGCTTCCAGATCCCCGGCCTTCACCAGCGTGGGCTGGACGGAAATGCTGTAGCCCTTTTCCGTGCGCTTGCCCATGGAGATCAGCTTGCACACCAGACCGTGAGCCTTGAAGTTCTCCACGTCCTGAGCCTGAATGTTCCGGATGCCCGCCACCGGCACGGAAGAACGGTCCACGGTGACGCCAAAAGCCACGTTGGAGGACAGAATCACCTTATGCCAGGTGTCGATGCCGTCCACATCGGTGGAGGGGTTGGCTTCGGCATAGCCCAGCTTCTGGGCCTGCTTCAAAACTTCGTCATAACCAAGGCCGAAGCGGGTCATATTGTCAAGGATGTAGTTGCAGGTACCGTTCATAATGCCGCCCACTTCCAGGATCTTCTGGACCCGGCGGGAACGCTCCAGCTCCGACAGCCAGCCGATACCGCCGCCAACGGCTGCGGTGGAACGGAAAGCGATGCCCTTTTCCTTTGCCAGAGGCAGCAACTCATCATAGAAGGTGCACACCAGCGCCTTGTTGGAGGTGACCACATTCTTGCCGGCCTCCATGGCTGCCCGGACAAACTCATAGGCAGGATGGAGCCCACCCATGGCCTCCACCACGGTGTCGATTTCCGGGTCTTCCACAATGGCGCGGATATCCTTCACCGCTTCCGCATCCGGAAGCTGAATATCTTCCAGACACAAAACCTTTGTCACCTGCATATCTTCCCGGGCCTCGGTGATCTCATATACGCCCCGGCCAACCACGCCGAAGCCCAACAATCCGATTTTCATATAACTTCCTCCGTAAATTCCAGTGAAATCCGGCAACTTTACCGAATCAAATGTATCCGGCCCGAAAACACTTGCTTTTTTACGAAAAACAGTATATCATATACCCATTCAAATTGCAACTACGACAAAAAACCAATGATTCAAGCAGATTTCCGGCCTTTTTGTGCAATTCGTCACAAAGTGCCTGTACTTAAGGAGGAGAATATGTTATACCATTCCACCCGCAATGCCGCCCTGTGCGTCAACAGTGCCCAGGCCGTGCTGGAAGGACTGGCTCCTGACGGGGGCCTGTATATGCCCGATGCCCTTCCCGCCTTCGATTGGCAGTCCTGTCTTCAGGGTTCTTCTCAGCAAATGTCCACCGCCATTTTGTCTGCATTGCTTCCGGACATTCCCCATATGGAAGCTCTCGTCAGCCGGGGTTACACCGGAAAATTTGAAACAGAAGACCTGACTCCCACGGTAGCAGTCGGCCCCTTTGGGGTGCTGGAGCTGTTCCGGGGCCCCACTTCTGCCTTTAAGGATGTGGCCCTTTCCATGCTGCCCCAGCTGCTCACCGCCGCCAAGGATACTTTAGGCATGAAAAAGGACATCCTCATCCTCACCGCCACCTCCGGCGACACCGGCAAGGCCGCGCTGGAAGGCTTCCACGATGTGTCCGGTGTCCGCATCTGCGTATTCTACCCCCAGGGCGGTGTGTCTCAGGTCCAGCGGGCCCAGATGGTGACCCAGGAAGGCAATAACGTAGCCGTCTGCGCCGTCTACGGCAACTTTGACGATGCCCAGACCGGGGTGAAGAACATTTTCGCCGCCTGCCGGGAGAAAGAACTGCCCTTCGCCCTGTCCAGCGCCAACTCCATCAACATTGGCCGTCTGGCCCCCCAGATCATGTACTACTTCCGCTCCTACCGGGATCTGCTGGATGCCGGGAAGATCCGCCTGGGGGACGAAGTGAACTTCTCCGTCCCCACCGGAAACTTCGGTGACATTCTGGCAGGTTTCCTTGCCAAGCTTCTGGGTCTGCCCGTAGGCAAGCTGATCTGCGCCTCCAATGCCAACAACGTGCTGACGGACTTTATCCGCACCGGCACCTATGACCGGAAGCGCCCCCTGCTGAAGACCACTTCCCCCTCCATGGATATTCTGGTGTCCTCCAATCTGGAGCGGCTGCTGTACCTGCTGTCCGGGGATACCGAACTGGTGGCAAACCTGATGCAGCAGCTGAATGAGAAGGGGGCTTACACCGTTCCCGAAGACCTGCTGCAAACCATCCAGTCCCAGTTCTGGGCATCTTACTGCGATGACGCCCGGGCACAGGAGATCATGGGCCGGGTCTACAAAGACTACGGCTACCTCTGCGATCCCCACACTGCCGCCGGCTGGGCTGCCGCAGAAGATTATGTTAATCAAACAAATGACACGCGCCCCATGGTGGTGCTGTCCACCGCCTCCCCCTACAAGTTCCCTGTGGCCGTGCTGCAAGCCATCGGCGGCGATACCTCCGGCACAGAATTCGAGCAGATGCAGCGCCTGTGCGATCTGACCGGCGTCCCCATCTCAAAAAACCTTTCCTCCCTGGAAGGCAAGGAAGAAAAGCATACCGGGGTCATCGAAAAGGATGCCATGCTGGAATATGTTTTGAATTTGTAAATCCGCCTGTGCCTTCCCCTTTGGGTCAGCAAAGCTTTCAAATCAACAATCGCCAGTGGCGATTGCACACTAAAAAGTGATGGTGGCACGGCGTAAGCCGTGCCGGAAGAGGCCTCTCCCGCCCCAAGGGGGAGGGCTTTGCCCTACGAAATGTCCTGTTTTAAGGAGAAACACATGAAACGAGTCACCATTCGCGTTCCCGCCACCACTGCAAACTTAGGACCGGGCTTTGATGCCTTTGGCTGCGCCCTGAGCCTGTATACCGACGTGACCTTTGAAGAAACCGATGCCGGTCTGGAGATCACCGGCTGCGACGAGGAGTTCACCGGGCCGGACAATCTGGCCTACACCTCCTACTGCGCCGTGCTGAATACCATGAGTGAGGAAGTCCGGGGTGTGAAGATCCATATTGATGCCCACATTCCCATCTGCCGGGGGTTAGGTTCCTCCGCCGCTCTGCTGGTGGCCGGTGCCATGGGGGCCAACGTCCTGAGGGGCAACAAGCTTTCCACCCAAGGTCTGCTGAACATCACCAACGCCATGGAAGGCCATCCGGACAATCTGGCCCCTGCTTTTTATGGCGGCCTGACTGCCTCCATGGTGGACGGGGGTCTTCCCGTATCCGTCAGTTTCCCCCTTCATCCGGACTGGGAATTTCTGGCGCTGATCCCGGACTTTAACCTCTCCACCGCTCTGGCCAGAAGCGTCCTGCCGGAGCAGGTGAACCGGGCGGATGCCATCTATAACATCGCCCATGGTGCTCTGGTGCTGAAGGCACTGGAACTGGGAGACGAAAAACTCCTGCGCAACGCCATGCAGGATCGGCTCCACCAGCGTTACCGGAAGAAGCTGATCCCGGATTACGAAAAGATCGAAGCCCTGGTCCGCACCACCGGTGCCGCCTTCTGCCTGTCCGGTGCCGGCCCCACCCTGCTGTGCATCACCCAGGACCGCCGTCTGGAAGAGAAGCTGGCCAAAAAGCTGGATGCCATCACCGAGCACAACTGGCAGATGCTCCCCCTCCATGTAGAATTCCAGGGTGCCCATGTGATTGCGGAAGAATAAGGAAATGGCACGCTGCGGTAAGCTGCGTGCCTTCGTTTATCCTATGTCATCCCGAGCAAGTCGAGGGATCTTCGCACTTACCAACATGTATGCAGTAGGAAAGTGCCAAGCTCCCTCCACGCGCGACCCTTGGTCGGGATGACATGGGTTTTAAATAATCTGCGGCGGGGGCATGCCCCCGCCATAACTGTCAACTGTCAATTATCATCTTCATTCCGGCATGGGCCAGGGAATATCCCAGTGCTGCCACACCAGATCCACCCAGGGATACCGGGTCTCGGTGACGGGATCCAGGAAGTTCCGTCCACTGCCGCCGACCCAGCCGTCTTCGCCCCGGATGAATTCATAAATACCGAAGTTCTCCAGCGTATCGCTGTAGCCCACGGCCATGTAATGGGTCAGATCGTAATCATCCACATAGGTGTAATAGAAAGGAACATCTTCCTGAATTTCATCGGTGATGTCCAGATTTTCGCCGTTGCCGGTGAACCAGAGCTTTCCCTCCCGGAACCGGGCAAAGCCGTCACTTTCCGTGTCCACACCCATAATGCCGGTGATCTCGCCATTTTCATCCTTCTGCTCATAGAAAGTCATGCCGCTGTCCGGGAAGACGTATTTCACCACCCAGACTTCCACCGCCGCCCGGACGGTGGGGCTTAGGCACAGCACCAGCACCAGCATGGCGGCCACAGCCGCCACCCGCTTCCAGGGCAAAACCGTCCGCTTGCTTTGCCCTTCCGCCATGGCTGTGCGGATCCGCTGCTCCGTTTCCCGGGGCATATGAACTTCTTCGTACATATCCTTCACCTGCTGTCTCATCGTATGTCCTCCTGTAACGCCGGTTTCAGCAGCTGCCGGGCCCGGCTGAGCCGGGTGGTCACTGCCGTTTGACTGATACTGAGCAATTGCGCCATTTCCTTCGTGGTGTATTCTTCAAAATACCGCAGGTAGATCACCACCCGGTATTTTGGGGGCAGTGCCATCACCGCCTGCTGCACATCGCTGTATTCCCGCTCCGGGGCACACTGGCTCAAATCCAGAGGTTCGGTTTTCTTCCACCAGGAAGACCGGAGCAGATTCCGGCATTCATTGGCCGTGACCTGCATGAGCCAGGGGCGTTCCTTCCCGGGCTGGACGGTGCTGCCCATGGCCTTCAAAAACACCGTCTGGCAAACATCCTCTGCCTCCTGGGCGCTTCTGGTATAGCTCAGGGCCAGACGATACACATCGTCCTTATACAGCCGGAACTGTGTTTCCACATCCTGCATCTGTGCATCTCCTTTCTGTTTTCTTTGTGATCACATCTATGAGACACCTGACGGGTTCCGTTTGTCACAGATTTTCCCAAAATTGGTCCAACTTTCAAAATGCAGCGTCGGGATATTCTGCAAGGCGATAGTGGCCTTTCTTTTCCCGGATGAGAATCCCCTGTGCCGTCAGTTCCCGCAATACCCGCTGGAGCTGACTGCGGCTGTAATGCAGACGGGAAGCCGTATCTTCTATGGCGGTAAGCCTGCCCTGAGGGCATTCTGTCCGCAGGTAGTGCAACAGTTTTTCTTCCAGGGTGCAGCTGTCCAGGGCATTGTGCCCTTTGGCAAGTTTATCACAGAACACCCGCAGCAGATATCGCAGGAAGGATTTGTCGTTCATCAGAACCGTACGGAGCCGGTGCAGGGGCAGTTCCACCGTCAAAACCCTTTGAATCACCTGTTGATAGTGGCTTTCTTCCCGGTAGCCACAAAATTCCATGTCTCCCAGGAGCGTAAATCGATCATCCGCGCGGCCCAGAGGATACCAGCTGCCATCCGCCCGGACTTCGCAGATCTGAAAACTTCCCGCCACTACAAATTTCAGGTATTCTTCCGGTCTGTGCAGGAGATTCATCATTTCTCCCGGCGCGTATTCCCAAAGTTGAAATGGCAGTTCCGGCGTATCGAAAAAACTGGGGATATGGTACTGATCCAGGTAATGTTGCAGCAAAACGGAGTCAAAAATTTGTCGCATATGTCCCTCCGATTTTTCTTTGATTGTAGCATACGATACATTCTTTTTCCAGTGTCACTGCTATAATACACAGTGACACCATACAACAGGAGGAACCACTATGAAAAAAGGAAAAATTGGTGTGCAGATGATGATGCTCAAGGCGCAAATCGCCGAGCATGGCATGTATGCCGTGCTGAAAAAGCTCCACGAGATGGGCTTTTCGGCAGTAGAGGTCTCCCAGATCGACATGACTCCCGACACCATCGCCCAGATGCAACGGGCCCAGAAGGAACTGGGGATGGAGATCGCCGCTATGTCCTGCGGCGTGGATGATCTGAGCCCCGGCTATCCTTACCCCGGTGACACCCTGGCACACAACTTCGACAAGATCGTGGCAGATTGCAAAGCTGTGCATTGCCCCATTCTGCGTATCGGCATGCTCCCCATGTCTCACGCCACCAGCCCGGAGAAGATGATGGAAATGGGACAGATCATGGAGTCCTACGCCCTGCGGCTCAAGGAACACGGCATTGATTTGTACTATCACGCCCATACCTTTGAGTTCCACCGTTGGCAGGGCAAACCCATTCTGACCCACATGATGGAAAACACCACGGCTCTGGGCTTCGAGCTGGACAGCCACTGGATGTGGCGTGGCGGCGTGGATCCCGTAGCCTACCTGCGACTCTTCTCCGGACGTGTCCGGATGCAGCATCTGAAGGATTACCACATTGGCATGATCCCGGAGGGTTTTGAGATGAAGCGGGGATTGGATGTATTTGGTATGCTGGAGCAGTTTGCAGAAGTTGGCGAAGGCTGTCTGGATATGAAGTCCATCATCGATACCGGACTGGAAAGCGGCAGTGAATATTTCATGATCGAGCAGGATATGACCTATGGTCGGGATGTGTATGAATCGCTGGCAATTTCTCGGGACAATCTGATCCGTCTGGGTTACGGCGACTGGTTCTGAAAATATAATTTGCCCGGTGCTGCACAGCACCGGGCAATTGTCTTATTCAGATATGCAGCAGAGCCTTGGCGAACATGAAGTACACCAGCAAGCTCATGGCGTCCACGATGGTGGAGATCAGAGGACTTGCCATGACGGCAGGATCCAGCTTCACCGCCTTGGCGGCCATGGGCAGCAGGCAGCCCACCACTTTCGCCATGATGACCGTGACGCACAGGGCGCAGCAGACCACCAAATCCACCATCAGCGTGATATTCTCGTTGCCAAACAGCAGGTGGTCAATGAACCAGATCTTGCCGAAGCACACCACGGCCAGGGAGACACCGCAAAGCAGGGCGGTGCGGATCTCTTTCCACAAGATCACGCCGATATCGCTAAAATCCAGTTCTCCCAGACCCAGGCCACGGATGACGGTAACGGAAGACTGGGAGCCGGAGTTACCGCCGGTACCCATCAGCATGGGGATGAAAGCAGACAGGGCGATTTGCGCTGCCAGCGCATCTTCAAAGGCGGTCATAATAAGCCCCGTAAAGGTAGCCGACACCATCATCAGCATCAGCCATGGGATCCGGTTTTTGAACAGTTCCAGAGAGGAGCTTTTCAGGTAGGGCTTCTCGGAGGGAAGCATACCACCCATCAGCTCCATATCCTCGGTGGCCTCTTCTTCCATGACGTCCATGGCGTCATCGAAGGTGACGATGCCCACCATGCGGCCTTCGCCGTCCACCACGGGAATAGCCAGGAAGTTATACTTGTTGAACATCCGGGCCACTTCTTCCTGGTCGGTCCGGGTGTTGACATAGATGAAGTCCGACACATTATCCTGCATCAGCTCTTCGATTTCCATTTCATCGTCCGCTGCCAGCAGCAGATCTTTCACCGTGACTAGACCAAGCAGGGTACGGTCTTTTGCCGTGACATAACAGGTATAGATGGTCTCTTTGTCCACACCCTGGCGGCGGATCCGCAAAATGGCTTCTTCCACCGTCATATGGGGCCGGAGGGACACATATTCCGTGGTCATAATGGAACCGGCGGAATACTCCGGGTAGCGCAGGATCTGGTTGATGGAGTGGCGCATTTCCGGGTCAGCGTGTTTTAAGATCCGCTTGACCACGTTGGCGGGCATTTCTTCTACAATGTCCGCTGCGTCATCCACATACAGTTCATCCAGCACTTCTTTCAGCTCGTTATCCGAGAAGCCCCGGATGAGAAGCTCCTGAGCCTCCGGCTGCATTTCCACGAAGGTTTCCGCTGCCAGTTCCTTGGGCAGGAGCCGGTACAGCAGGGGAATCTGGGTATCTTCCAGACCGTCAAAGAGTCCGGCAATATCCGTGGGGTTCATGGTCACCAGGATATCCCGAAGAGTCGCATACTTTTTATCCTCCAGCATTGCCAGGAGGGCTTTTTCCACAATTTCAAAACGCTCAGCCATGATTTTCCTCCCTATTCTTTCCAAAATAATGAGGCAATCCTACACTGGGCCAAAGTATTACAGGCGCACCACGGTGCGCCGCCTGCTACTTCGGCCCGGTATATTGCCGCTACTGCCAGCTTCCATGGTGTTCCCTCCCTTTATTCTGTGGCATAGTTACGATTATTTTACCCCTGTTCCGGGAAAAAGTCAACATTGACCTTGTCGTAGAATTGCCTTAAAATGGAAGAAGATAAATAGTTAGGAGTTGGCGAGGCGCCTCTCCCGGTTGCTGCGCAACCACCCTCCCCAAAAGGGAGGGCATTGCGGCCTGCGGCCGCCGGGACGGGAAACCCGTCCCCTACGAAACTGTCCACTGTCAATTGTCAACTGTCAACTAAAAAGAGGGGTGTTTTTATGATCCGTCCGGCAACGGAGAAGGATATTCCTGCCATTCTGGCCATTTATGGGCCCTATGTGGAGCATACCACGGTTTCCTTTGAATACGATGTGCCCTGTCTCAAAAGTTTTACCCAGCGGTTTTTTACCTATACAGCCCAGTTTCCCTGGCTGGTGTGGGAGGAAGATGGGGAGATTTTGGGGTATGCCTATGGCAGTGCCCCCTTTGAGCGGGCGGCTTCCCACTGGTGTGCGGAGATGACGGTATACTTAAAGCCCGAAGCCTGGGGAAAGGGCATTGCCCGGAAGCTCTATACCGCACTGGAAGCCATTCTGGCAAAACAGGGCTATCAGGTTCTGTATGCCCTTGTTTGCGAGGAAAACGAAAATTCCCTGTCCTTCCACGAAAAAATGGGGTACCGAAAAATCGGGGAATTTTCCAATTGTGGCTTCAAGTTTGGTCGATGGGTCGGGCTGGTTTGGATGGAAAAACGAACAAAACCTGTCGAAACTCCCAGTCGATTCCCGGTACCCTGGCTGTCAATTGTGCAAGATGCAGAAAGATTTACAAATATTTTAGATAGTTTGTCCCTTTCTTAATTGCCAAAAATGTGATATGTTATGAATGTGGAAAAATGTACCCATGAGATGTACATTTTCAAAATTCTATGGAGCACCATCATTTTACATAAGGAGCTGTGACCATGTATTTTCAGAAGAAACGCGTAATTGCCATGCTGCTGGCCGGTGGCCAGGGCAGCCGCTTGAAGGTTCTTACCCAGAAAACCGCAAAGCCTGCCGTTCCCTTCGGCGGTAAGTACCGCATCATCGACTTTCCCCTGTCCAACTGTGTCAATTCCGGCATTGATACCGTTGGTATCCTGACCCAGTATCAGCCTTTGGAGCTGAACGAGTATATCGGCAACGGCCAGCCCTGGAGCCTGAACAAGACCCACTCCTGTGCCCAGGTTCTGCCCCCCTACGAGCGTAACGACAAGAAGTCCGGCTGGTACGAAGGCACCGCCAACGCCATCTACAAGAACATCGACTTCGTGGACCGCTTCGACCCGGACTATGTGGTGGTTCTGTCCGGTGACCACATCTATAAAATGGACTACAACGCCATGGTGGAATACCATGTCAAGCACAATGCCTCCTGCACCATCGCCGTCCGGAACGTTCCTCTGGAAGAAGCTTCCCGTTTCGGCATTCTGAACACCAACCCCGACAACTCCATCTATGAGTTCGAGGAGAAGCCCCCGGTTCCCAAGTCCACCAACGCCTCCATGGGCATCTACTGCTTCAACTGGAGCGTACTGCGGGAAGCCCTCATCGCAGACGAGGCTGACCCCAACTCCTCCAAGGACTTCGGCAAGAACATCATCCCCAACCTGTTAAATGCCGGTCACAAGATGATGGCCTATCCCTTCGACGGCTACTGGAAAGACGTGGGTACCATCGATTCTCTGTGGGAAGCCAACATGGAGCTGCTGGGCAAGGAGCCCGCATTCCAGCTCCGGGGCGGCAAGCGGGAGACCATCTACGCCCGTAACAACGCCCTGCCCTCCTCCTATGTGGACGAGCAGGCCAAGGTCATCAACTCTCTGGTGGCAGAAGGCTGCGAAGTCTACGGCACCGTGAAGCACTCCGTGGTCTCCACCGGCTGCACCATCGGAGAAGGAGCTCTGGTGGAAGATGCCGTGGTCATGCCCGGCGTGGTCATCGAGGCCGGCGCCATCGTCCGCAATGCCATTCTGGGCGAGAATTCCAGAGTCTGCAAGAACGCCGTGGTGGGCGGTCAGTTCTCCGAAGGGGAGAAAAAGGAAATCAGCGTTACCTCCAAGGGCGCTGTTATCGAGGCCAATGCCGTGCTGAAGGCCGGCGACATGGTCTAATTTCGCACTGGAATGAGGAGGATTTCGCAATGAACGTAATGGGTATTATCTTTGCCAATGACGCTACCATGGGAGAGCTGACCAATAAGCGCACCATGGCCAGCATTCCCTTCGGCGGTCGCTACCGCCATGTGGACTTTGCCCTGAGCAACCTGACCTGCGCCGGTGTCCGGCATGTGGGGGTCCTGTCCCGCCACAGCTACCAGTCTCTGATGAACCACATCGGTGACGGCGAAGAGTGGGGCCTGGAACTGGCTGAGGGCGGTCTGGAATTCTTGACTCCCTACTCCCAGAGCCAGGTAGGTACCTACCGCGGCAAGCTGGAATCCCTGAGCAACGCCATCGACTTTTTGACCTACGGTGAAGAAGATGAGCTGGTGGTCATGATCGACTCCGCTGTACTCAGCAACATCGACCTGCGTAAGGTGCTGGATGCCCACGTTGCCTCCGGCAAGGATGTCACCGTGGTCACCAAGGACGGCATCTGCAACGGCAAGAAGGTCATCGACCTGGCCATGAAGGTGGAAAACGGCGAGATCACCGATATGGTGGTAGACTATGCCGCTCCCGCTGACTACACCGCTTCCATGGATATCTTCGTTCTGAACAAGAAGTTCCTGGTGAAGTCCGTTCAGGAAATGATCGCCCGGGATAAGTTCCACATGGACCGTGACCTGGTGCTGGGCGGCTGGAACCGTGGTGTGGTCTCCGTCAACGTCTATCCCTTTGAAGGCACCGCCATGTACAACGAGTCCATCGAAGAATACTACCGCAACTCTCTGGCACTGGCTGATAAGGATGTCCGCAACGATATCTTTGGTGGTGCCCATCCCGTCTACACCAAGGTTCGTGACCGTGTTCCCACCTACTATGGCGAAACCAGCAAGATCGACAACTGCATCATCGCCGACGGCTGTATGCTGGAAGGTGAAGTGGCCAACTCCGTGCTGTTCCGGGAAGTTTCCGTGGGCAAGGATGCACAGATCGAGCATTCCATCATCATGAACGAAGCCGTCATCGGCGAAGGTGCGGAACTGAAGTACGTCATTCTGGATAAGGATGTCACCGTGACCCCCGGCGCCAAGCTCATCGGCACCCAGAACAATCCTGTCATCGTGAAGCGGGGGGAAACCGTATGAAAATTGCAGTCTGCGCTTCCGAAGGCGCACCCTACGCCAAATCCGGCGGTCTGGGCGACGTAATGGAGGCTCTGCCTGCCGCCCTGTCCCGTATTGAAGGCAACGAGGTTGCCCTGTTCCTGCCCTACTACAGCAAGATCAAGTCCAACGCCGCCTACGAGACCGAGAAGGTAGCAGAGTTCCGGGTCACCCTGGGCTGGCGCAAGCAGTATTGCGCCGTTATGAAGCTGACCAACCGGGCCGACAAGGTTCAGGTCTACTTCCTGGATAACGAATACTATTTCGGCGGCCGTACCGGCGCCATCTATGGTGACATGGATGACGGCGAGCGTTTCGCCTACTTCTCCCGGGCCTGTCTGGATGCCATGGTGGCGCTGGACTTCATCCCCGATGTGATCCAGTGCAACGACTGGCAGTGCGGCCTGATCCCCGTGTACCTGAAGGCCGTGTACCACGCCGACTTCCCCAAGACCCGGTGCATGTACACCATCCACAACATCGAGTATCAGGGCTGGGCCAACGGCTCCTTCTTCGATGACATGCTGGGTCTGCCCTGGGAGTATCGGCCCACCCTGGACATGAACAACTCCGTCAACGTCATGAAGGGCGGCATCGAGACTGCCGATCTGGTGACCACCGTTTCCGAGACCTACGCCCGGGAGCTGATGTATCCCTACTACGCCCACGGCCTGGACGGCATTTTGGCCAACAATTCCTGGAAACTCACCGGTATCACCAACGGCATTGACACCAATACCTTCAACCCCGAGACTGCTAAGGCACTGCCCGCCCACTTCAACTCCCAGACCTTCACCGAAGGCAAGGCCGCCTGCAAGGCTGCCCTTCAGGAAGAAGTTGGGCTGCCCGTAAAGCCTGACGTGCCTCTGATGGTCATGGTCACCCGTCTGGCCGGGCACAAGGGTCTGGATCTGCTGTGCTACATTGCCCGCCGCCTGATGTGGGAAGAAGATGCCCAGCTGCTGATCCTGGGCACCGGCGAAGCACAGTACGAAACCTTCTTCAAGGATCTGGCCAACCAGTTCCCGGAGCAGGTGGCTGCCAAGATCACCTTCAACCTGGGTCTGGCAGACCGGATCTATGCCGGCGGCGACATCTACCTGATGCCCTCCAAGTCCGAGCCCTGCGGCCTGTCCCAGATGAACGCCATGCGCTACGGCACCGTTCCCGTTGTCCATGCCACCGGCGGATTGAAGGACACCGTGCCTCCCTGCGACGAAAACGGCGAAGGCGGTTTGGGCTTCACCTTCCAGAGCTACAACGCCGACGATTTCTTCGCTACTGTGAAGCGGGCCCTGAACCTGTACAACGACAAGCCGGAAGCTTTCCGGGCTCTCCAGAAGAAGGAAATGGAAACCGATTTCAGCTGGGATGTCCCCGCCGGAAAGTACATGGAACTCTTCGAAAAGATGCAGAGCTGGTAACTAAGCAACAAAGGCCGCCCCATCGGGGCGGCCTTTGTTTATTTCCATTCGTCCATTTCCTTTGCCAATGAGCAGCTGCCTTCATAGATGCAGCTGCCATAGCAGCAGTCCACTTCGGTGATGTGACCGTTTTCCAGGATCACTTCCACCGTCCGGGGGGCATCCAGCTGTCGGCAATAGCCGGTGAGGAATTTTTCTTCTTCCATTTACAGTTCCTCCGTAACGCAGTAGCCCCGGGGGCCGATGACCAGCCGGTCTTTGTCTACGATCTGCATATTCCGGCCCGCATGGAGCTTGTTCGCGGGGATCTCCCAGGGGTCGGCACTGCGGTTGCAGTAGACCCGGAAGGTCTTGCCCTTGTAGGAGCGGGTGAAGCCAACGTGCTTGTCTCCGGCGGCGAAGAAGTGAATGTCGCCAAGACGGAAGGCTTCATGGTCTTTCCGCAGCTGACCCATCCGGGTAAAGTGGGACAAAAACTCCGGATCTTCCCGGCCCCAGGGATAGGGACGGCGGTTGAAGGGATCCCGGTAGCCCTCCATGCAGGCTTCGTCACCATAGTAAATACTGGGACAGCCCGGGAGGGTGAATTGCAAGAAAGAGGCCATCATCAGCCGGTCGAAGGCCACGTCGAAGGAGTTCCGGGACAGGCGGCGTTTGGCCTTTTCCTCCCGGCTGCCGTCGAAGTCATCCACCAGTGCAGTGAGGATCCGGGGGGTATCGTGGGTGCCCAGCAGGTTCATGTTGCATGCCACCACTTCCGCCGGGTAATTTTCCACAATGGACATGACGGTATTCTTCAAGCCCTGACCGCCATCAAGGCCCCGAACGTAGTTGATAATGGCCGTGCGGAAGGGATAATTCATGACGCTGTCCAGCTCACCGTTGGTAAAGTAGGTTCTCCGGCGGCCGTAGGCCATCTTGCTGGAAGCATCCTCCCACACTTCGCCCATAAGATAGGCATCGGGGTTGATCTGTTTGATCCGGTCTCTCAGAAGTTTGATAAATTCATCCGGCAGTTCGTCGGCCACGTCCAACCGGAAACCGTCGGCACCCTGCTTTAACCAGAAGGCCACCACGCTGTCCTCCCCGGTGATGATGTAATCCAGGAAGGCAGGATCCATTTTGTTCACCGTGGGCAGGGTTTCAAAACCCCACCAGGAGTTGTAGGAATCCGGCCAGTTGTAGAAGGTATACCAGCTGTAGTAAGGGGAATCCGGGGAATTGTAGGCGCCCACAGAATCGAAGGCACCCTCCCGGTTGAAGTAAGGACTGTTGGAGCCGGTGTGGGAATACACCCCGTCCAGAATCACCTTGATACCCCGGCTGTGGGCAGCATCCACCATGCGCCGGAAGTCCTCCAACGTGCCCAGCATAGGATCCGGGGTCTTGTAATCACCGGTATCATAGCGGTGGCTGGAAAAGCTCTTGGAAATGGGGTTCAGATAAAGAATGGTGGTCCCGAAACTGGCGATATAGTCCATTTTTTCGGTGATTCCCTGGAAATTACCGCCGTAAAAATCATTATTCAACACGGTGCCGTCTGCCAGAGGCCGCCAGTCCACTTCCTCGTGCCAGTATTTGTGGAGGGTGTAAGGCTGAAGCTTGCCGGTGAGGTCACAATCTCCACTCTTGCAGAACCGATCCGGGAAGACCTGATAAATGGTGGCACCCTTGGCCCAGTCCGGGGTATGGAAGTCCGCCGGGATGCAGCTGACCTGCCACAGGTCACCGGCTTCCATGTTGGTGTCATCCCCCTGCTTGAACAACCGGAAGGAACCCTCGGGATTGTGGATGCGGAAATAGTAGAAATACAGCCCGGCATGGGCAATGGAAAATTCCCCGCCCCAGATCTCATAAGGTCCCTGATCCTGCAGGTGACCCAGTGAAATTTCCTGAGCAGTGGTCTTGCCGTCTTCGTACAGAAGATAGCAGGTCACGCCGGTGGTTCTTACAGAGCCGGGGATCTGGATGTGCAAAGAGCAATTCTGCCCCGGGATCAGGCATCCAAAGGGAGTCTTATATTCGGGCAGCTTGCTGTCAAAAAGGATTCTCATGGCAGTCTCCTGAAAAAGTAATCATGGGTATGCTTTCATCATTATACCCCATTTGTTCAGAATTGTAAAGAAAAGGAAAGGAGAAAGCGAGGCCTGATAATGTTTGTAGGGGACGGGAAACCCGTCCCTACGCCCCATTTTTCATGAAAAGTTTCCCGGAAGGAATCTCCTTCCGGGAAACACTTATTCTGCACTGAACAAAATCCGGTCATTGCTGATGCCCTGTTCGTGGAACTTTTTCAGCAGGCCTTCTGGAGTCATGGTCTCCCGCTCTTTGCCTGCCAGCTCCATGACGATGGAGCCGTTGTTCATCATAATCGTCCGGTTGCCCAAACTCAGGGCAGAGGGGATGTTGTGGGTGATCATCAGGCAGGTGATGTTGTTTTCTTTGACGATCCGCTTCGTCAGTTCCAGCACCTTTTCCGCCGTAGCAGGATCCAGTGCGGCGGTGTGCTCGTCCAGCAGCAGCAGCTTGGGAGTGACGAGGGTTGCCATCAGTAGCGTCAAAGCCTGCCGCTGACCGCCGGAGAGAAGCCCCACCGGGCTGTCCATCCGGTCTTCCAGCCCCAGACCCAGCTGGGCAAGCCGCTGCCGGAAATCCTTCCGGTCGGACTTGGAGATCATGGAGAAGGGGGAGGTTCCCCGGCTGGCCCGCATATAGGCCAGTGCCAGATTTTCCTCAATGGTCATGTTGGGGGCAGTGCCCTTCAGGGGATCCTGAAACATCCGGCCGATGTACTTGCTGCGCTTGTAATCCGGCTGGTTGGTGATGTTGGCGCCGTCGAGAAGAATGGAGCCGCTGTCCACCACAAAGGTACCGGCAATGGCGTTAAAGAGTGTGGATTTGCCTGCACCGTTGGAGCCTAAGATGGTGACAAAATCGCCCTTGTCCAGTTGCAGACTCAGGTCTGTCAGGGCTTTCTTTTCATTCACGGTACCGGGGTTGAAAGTTTTGGAAATGGAATGGATCTTCAGCATCTTACTTTCCTCCTTTCCGGGTGGCAGGCTTCATGCTGCTCTGGATGGCAGGTAGGCCGATGGCCAGAGCCACAATGGTGGCAGAGATCAGCTTCAGGCATTCGCTGGGCAGATCCAGCCGCAGGGCAATGGCAATGATGAACCGGTAGACGATACTGCCGAGGATGGCCCCGAGGGCCTTGCTCCCCAGTTTTCCCTTGGGCAGCAGGGTCTCGCCGATGATGAGAGACGCCAGACCGATGATGACCATACCGGTACCCAGATTGATATCAGCAGTCTTTTGGTACTGGGCAATGATCGCACCGGAAAGAGCCGTCAAGGCGTTAGCCAGACACAGTCCCACGGTGACGGTGAAAGCAGTGTTAATGGAGGATGCCCGCACCATATCCGGATTGTCACCGGTGGCCCGGGTGGAAAGGCCCAGCCGGGTCTTGAGGAACAGCACCAGCAAAATTCCCGCCAGCACCGTGATAACGGCGGCAGGCACCAACTTATAGAAGCTGCCAAGGTAAGGCTGTACCATGGTAAACAGAGTGGTAGTGCGGAGCATGGTCACGTTGGAGGAAAAGCCCATCACCGCCAGATTCACGGTATACAGTCCTGTATTGGTGATGATGCCCGCCAGAATGGAGGGAATTCGTAATTTTGTCTGCAAAAATGCGGTGATAAATCCAGCGGCGGCACCGGCGATCATGGCGGCAGGCAGGGCAAGCAGCGGATGTCCCGCCACGGCCAGAGTCGCCGACACGGCGCAGCCCAGGGTAAAGGTGCCATCGGTGGTCATATCCGCGATGTTCAGCACCCGGAAGCTCAAAAGCAGTGCCAGCGCCACCAGGGCATAAATGCACCCCAGCTCCAGGGCGCTGAATAAAACGGCTGTGGAAATCATGGTGAAGGTCTCCTTTTGTAGTAGTCAGGAATGGGGAGGGAGGAATTAGGAGTTTGTGTGAATATTACGGCAGTTTCGTAGGGCGGGGTCATGACCCTGCCGATTAGGTGGTGATGATTGAGTGGTCGGTTGAAGGTACAAACTGTAGAGATACGCTCCATCCTGCTGCCCACAACAAATTTGTAAAAAGCTGTGCTATAGGTGTGTAACATTTTCCTTATTAACAACCCAACACAAAACCGACGGAGGGCGGCGGGGGCATGCCCCCGCCCTACGAAATCACTGAGGACATTACCCCAACTCCGCCAGCGTATTACCATCCTGATCCACCACGGTGTTGCCTTCCAGATGGACTTCTGCCAAGGTGTTGGCCATGTCGGCGAAGACGCTGTAATCGATGGCAATGGTGTCGGCAGTGTCAGTGTTGATGGTGATGATGCCGCCGTCCATGATCTGGAAGTCTCCTATCTCGCCGCCAAGGAGAATATCATAAGCCAGATCAGCCACTTTCGTGCCCAACTCGGTGTAGTCGACACCGCAGGTGGCGAAGGCACCGGAATAAACGAAGGAATCGGCACCGGTATAGTGGGGGATCCCGTCGGCGTTCAGCAACTCGGCTACGAAAGCTTCCGCTGCCATGACGGCGTTATCCGTGGGGGTGAACACGGCATCCACACGACCTACCAGAGAAGCGGCAGCTTCCACGATCTCACCGGCGGTGGTGCCGGTCTTTTCCAGATAGGCAATGCCCTTGCTGTCTAAATATGCTTTGGCTTCGGCAATGGGGGTCTGGGAATTGATCTCGGAGTTGGAGTACAGCAGACCCACGGTCTGAATGTCCGGCTGGGCGGTGAGCATCATATCCAGAATGAAGTGGGTGTTCAGGGCATCGGAGACACCGGTGACATTGGGAAGTCCGGTGAGACCGGCACTTTCCGGGTCGGAAATGGCAGCGTAGACAATGGGAATGTCGGTACCTTCCGCAGCGGTAACGGCGGCGGTGGCAGCCAGAGTGGCAATGGGGATGATCAGGTCAGCGCCTTCGGCCACGGCATCGGTGCTGATCTGGTTCAGCATGGTGTTGTCGTTCTGGCCATTGTACTGCTCGATCTGAATGTTGAAATCCTTGCCCTGAGCCAGTGCACCCAGTTGCGCCACGATGGCGTTGCGGATCTCGTCCAGAGAGGAGTGATCCAGCTGCTGGATGATGGCGATTTTGTAAGTGATATCGGCATCGTTGGCGGTAGCCAGGCCAACAGGAGCCTTGCCGCTATTGGAAGATGCGCCACAGGCGGCCATGCTCAGGCAAAGCGCCAGAGAAAGAAGAAGGGAAAGGAATTTTTTCATGGTGATTTCTCCTTAATAAAATAAGTTATTTGTAAAGGACGGCCGCAGGCCGTAAATCGCTTCTCCCGGGGAGAAGCTGGTACGGCGGTACGCCGTGACTGAAGAGGAATGCGGGCGGTAACGTTACATTTTTTGCGTTGTAACAGACTTCCTGCAAAGCGTAAGGTTTCGCCGTTCCTCTTCCGCCCCTTCGGGGCACCATCGCTTTTTATGGTGCAATCGCCACAGGCGATTGTGAATTTGTAAGCTTCGCTTGCCCTCGGGGGAAGGGATTGAGCTTTGCGCAAGGGGCGTTACAGGCAATTATGCACTCTAAACTGTGCATTCAGCATTTCAAAACCGCCATCGTTTTCCGGGTAATTTATGTAGCATATGTTTTCCTCCTTTGGAAGATAACAAAAAAGTCCTTGTTCCCCGAAGGGAACAAGGACAGAAAAGACATTTTCTGCGGTACCACCTTGTTTGCCGGAAGATCCGACCGCTCTGCACGGCGCTAACACGCCGTTTGCCCCATAACGCCGGCAATGCGTCAGAAGATACTAAGGCGTTCGCCCGTTCCCTCTGCCCTCGGCGGCCCATTTGCTGCACCGCTTATCGCTCCGCTCTCAGCTGTGCGAAACTCTCTGTGGATGCGCTTGCAGTTTTACTTCCGCGTCTATGGTTTTTCAAGATGTAACTATGTTATTTATACACCAAAAGTGTCCCGTTGTCAAGCACTTTCTTTCGCCACAGGCGGACAAAATCAATATTCCCGGACGATGCCCTTGACGATGCCGATGATTTCGGCGTACGTACCGTCGATGGGCTCATAGCAGTCGTTTTCCGGCATAAGCCAGACCTGACCATTTTTCCGCAGGAGCCGCTTGACGGTGGCTTCATCCTCGATGCGAGCCACCACGATCTGGCCGCTGTCAGCACTCTGCTGAGGACGGACAACCACCTTATCCCCATCCAGAATACCCGCGTCGATCATACTGTCGCCCCGAACCCGGAGGGCAAAGCAGCTGGTGTCAGGCCAGGGCATGGTGCCCTCCTGATTTTCCACAGCAAGAATGGGCATACCGGCGGTGACCACGCCCACCACGGGGATCTGCCCCGGACGAACGCCGGTGGCCAGAGCCCGCTTGCGCCCCTTCTGGCCGGGGGCTTGTAGCAGACCCTTGTCCTGCAGGGCCTGCAGATGGTAGCTGACGGAGGCAGTGGAGCGCAGCCCCACAGCGGCACCGATCTCCCGAACAGAGGGAGAATAGCCGTTTTCCTGAATGAACTGGTTTACATAATCCATAATCATTTCTGCTTTATTACTGGTTCTGGGCATGAAAAACCGCCTCCTACACTTATTTTTGGTATATTGTAGCACATATATTCGAGAAAAGATAGTACTTTTGCGAAAAAATTTTCGCAAAACCAATTCATTTCCGACTATACATAGTTACAGGAGGCGATGTGTTTGACCCAACAAAACCAAAATACGGAGCGACAGGTCTGGCAGCGGGTGCACAGCCAGAGTCCCTCTTCCGAACTCCGGGAGCTGCAAAAACTGATCCGGGAAAGTTCCGAACTGGCAGCGATCTATCGGCGGCTTCAAAATTCTTTTTCCGGATGCTCCCGGGAGCTGGCCCGGCAGCTGTGGCAGACAGAAATGAGCACCCTCCACTGTCTGCGGGGTATCGGCATCCTCAGCCGCCGGGGCGGGGAGGCGGTGAAGGTCTGGGAACCCGGCCGGACAGAACCGGGAAAACTGCTGGAACAGTGCTACCACCGGACCCGCCGCTGCGCCACGGAATACACCGCCCGGTCCCTGGATCCGGAATATGGGGAAGTCTTCCGGACTCTGGCCCAGCAATGCAACAGCCAATGCGCCCGGATCGCCCAACTCCTTGGCCGGGTGGGGAACGGACGTGGCATAAGTTAAGCATCAGAAGCGAGGAGTCAGGCGTTTTTGCGGGTTGGATGCGCCTTGCTCTACAAAAAGGGCGTGCCTTGCGGCACGCCCTTGATGTTATTATTTTCTTTGCCGCCCTTAGACAGTGGGGCCATTGACGGGCTGGGCCTTGGGTTCTCCCAGGTTCTCCACATTGGAGTCCTTGATGAGCTTCTTGGGACAAACCGTGGCACACAGACCACACTGGGTACACTTGGAATAATCGATGCGGGCCAGACCCTTCTCCACGGTGATGGCATCGTTGGGGCAGATCTTCTTACACAGACCACAGCCGATGCAGCCCACGGTGCAGGCACGGGTGGTAGCAGCGCCCTTGGCCATGGAGTTACAGGCGATGACCACATTCCGGTCAGGTTCCACAGGAACGATCAGCTGGCGGGGGCAGACGGCGGCGCAGGCCATACAGCCAACACACAGATCTTCGTCTACCACGGCCACACCGTTCTTAATGGAGATGGCACCGTACTTACAAGCCTTGGTGCAAGTACCGTAGCCCAGACAGCCGAACTTACAGGACAGAGGGCCGGAACCGCCGACCTTGGAAGCCGCCAGACAATCGTGGAAGCCTTCGTAGTTGGCCTTGATCTTGGCACCCTTGATGAGGTTGCCGTCGGCATCATAGCTCTTGGCGCCGGAGCAGCGGACCAGGGCCACCTTCCGGGTGACGGCTGCGGCCTTGACGCCCATGATGGCTGCCATGGCCTGAGCGCACTCGTTACCGCCGGAGGCACACTTGCCGATGGGGGCTTCGCCGTTCAGAACCGCTTCGGCGTAGCCGCCGCAACCGGCAAAGCCACAGCCGCCGCAGTTGGCACCGGGCAGGCACTCATTCAGCTGATCCAGACGGGGATCGGTCTCCACATAGAAGACCTTGGAGGC
>CAYXUI010000027.1:0-24553 GCA_964468195.1 uncultured Oscillospiraceae bacterium
ATTCGCCGGTCATGCCGTCAGCCATGCGGGTGCACAGGCCGTAGACCACGATGGCCACGGAATCGGCAGTGGGAAGTTCATCCGTCTTGCACACCTGCATTTCCTTGCCCAGCTCCGCCTGCTTTTCCGGCGGGAGGGTGCGCAGGGGGCCATTGCTCAGGCAACCGGGAGTCAGCATACCGCCGGGAGCTACGGTATTGACCATGATGCCGTAGCGCTTCAGTTCCTTGGCAATCTCCACGGTCATGGACACCACGCCACCCTTGGAGGCTGCATAGTGGGCGTAACCGCCGAACACAGGCTGGGGAAGGAAGGCCACGTTGGAGGATACCAGTACGATCTTGCCTTTGATCTCGTGCTCGATCATATACTTGGACACGTGCTTGGCGCAGCGGAAAGCACTCACCAGGTTAATGTCCAGGGTCCGCAGGAATTCCTCTTCGGGCATATCATAGACGTGGGCGAAGCTCCAGGCACCGCCGGCGGTGACCAGAATGTCCACACTGCCATAGGTTTCGGCAGTGAATTTTACCAGTTCCTCTACCTCAGATTCCTTGCGCAGGTCGGCCTTGCAGTAGGTCACGTCGTGGCCCACGCTTTTCAGCATCTGGGCGGCATTTTCGCCCTTTTCAGGGTTGGAGCCGGATATGACCACCTTGGCACCGCCCTGGCACAGCCGCTGGGCCACGCAGAAGCCCAATCCGGAGGTGCCGCCGGTGACGATGGCGACTTTGCCCTTAACGTAGAGCATCTCTTCCAGAGGAGAAGTGCAGTACAGGTAACTCTGCATGATCTGATTGCCCATGGCAACGGGATCGAATTGTTCGCTCATAACATTTTCCTCCTATTTTCCGGGGTCACAGGAACTTGGGCGGGCAGATCACGGCTTCGTGGCCGTGAAGCAGGACCTTGTCGCCGGGCTTCAAAACGCCCTTCTTGCAGATGATGGTGCCGTTGTTGGTGTCCTTAACATAGCTGTAGGTGATCTTCATAACACGGCCGATCTCTTCGCCGTCCACGAATACCTTCTCGCCTTCGTTGCCCACGTTGCGGCCCTTGATGTGGATGTCCACATCGGCCACGGTGAAGCCCAGCACTTCCCGGGCGGGGCCTGCTTCCTTGATTTTCAGCAGGACTTCCTTGCCGACGAAGTCCTTATCCCAATTGATGCCGCCTTCCAGGCCCACTTCAAAAGGATTGGTGTGCTTCAGGTCCCGCATGTAGAAGAATCCGGCTTCGCAGGGCAGGGTCCATGCCATGACCTGGAACTCCGTAACTTCCCGGCCGCCGAAGGTGGGCGCCAGGGCCCGGAGCTTTTTCTCCTGTTCAGGAGCCTCAGCCTTGGGGTAGTAAACTTCAAAGCCCAGCTTCTCGCCGGTGTAGCCGGCCCGGTTGATGTAGACGGGGATGCCGTCGATCTCGTTGGCCCGCATTTCAAAGAATTTCTGGTCGTCCACAGGATTTTTTACCAGGGTGTTGACCATTTCCAGAGACTTGGGGCCCTGAATGGCGTACATTTCCCAATTGTTCGTGATGTCGGCCCAGGCCACGTCCTTTTCCCCCTTGTGGGCGGCCAACCAGGCCTGCAGGTCGGTCTTGAA
This sequence comes from uncultured Oscillospiraceae bacterium, assembly GCA_964468195.1. Classification (GTDB taxonomy): domain Bacteria; phylum Bacillota; class Clostridia; order Oscillospirales; family Oscillospiraceae; genus Faecousia. The sequence continues at coordinate 1,602 of CAYXUI010000027.1, forward strand.
CAATGTGGAAATGCGGTTGGCTTCATATTCTCCTTGGCTTTTTCCTGAAGAAAAATCTCAGAGAACGCCCGCAAGGAAACACCGGTTTCCAGAAGAGCTTTCAACTTATTGGCATCTGCATTGACTTCTCTGAGGAATGCTCTGGCTTCTTTTTCTGTTTTGAAGAATCGGGATTTCTGTTTTCCAGTGCCGTCTACAACGGATGCCCGCCAGGGGGACTTTCTCCCTGGTACGTGGGTGATTTGGCCGCTGCCTTTCTTTCTGCGCTCCATACTATCAACCTCCTTGCTTCGGCCTATTGTACCGGATGAATTGTACAATAAACCGGACTGAATGTCAACGATTCAGTCACGCTATTGTTACGCTAATCAGCTGGAAAACGTGACAAAAAACATGAAAATTCACAAAGTTCATCGAACAGTAAAATGTGAAAAGTGGTTGCAAATACAGTGTATTTTGCTGGTTGATGAACCAAAGGAAAACTCTGATTATATGTTTCCCAAGCCGTGAAGGCGGGTTCGACTCCCGTACCCTGCTTCTATAAGGACGCAATTGGTGGACACATTCTGTATCGAAGATTGCGTCCTTATTTTGTTGTTTGCGGGCGATTTGGTATATTCCCAAACAGGATGGAAATCGCGGGGTGAATCGAAAACAGCACGAATGGCTCCCATGTGGAATCCCACCGAATGTGCACACCGGTGCTGCTTATCGTAACAAGCGGTATCGCTGGGAAGGCTGACGGTCTGAGGTTTGAGTGGAGCAGACTTGTGGCTTTGTGCAATGTGCGAACGTTTGCAGACGTGGATATGTGCACTTCTCTAAAAATCCGTTCCCGTAGAAAAACCTACTTGACTACCGGAAAAATATTCGCTATTATATACAAAAAGCAGGAGAAAAATGTTGGAATTTCCGACATGGTTACCGTCTGCTTTTGTACGCAGTTTTGCAATCGTTTGCAGAACCATCAAAGCCTGCCCTGGATTCTCAGAAAACGGGGCGAAACACAATGAAAAAGGAGAAACACATTATGAAAAAGTTCCTCGCACTGTTATTGGCTCTGACTCTGGTTCTCAGCCTGGCTGCCTGCGGCAGTTCCGGCTCCGACAAGGGTGAGATCCTCATCGGCTGTCTGCAGGATATCACGGGCAGCACTTCCTCCCTGGGCAAGTCTGTTCAGGCCGGCGCTCAGGCTGCTGTTGATGAGATCAACAGCAACGGTGGTATCGGCGGCAAGACTGTGGTTATGAAGACCTACGATACCAAGGGTGATGTTACGGAAGCTGTCAATGCCTACATCACCGCAGTTACGGTGGACAAGGTCGCTTTTGTTGTTGCACCTCCCGTGGCCAACATTGTCAATGCCATCAAGGAAACCACCGAAAGCTACGATGTGCCTGTGGTTCATCTGGCCATCGACCCCGCCTGCGAACTGAAGGATGACGGTACCGCTTACACCCACCTGTTTGCCTTCCAGCCCAGCGCCATCACCCAGGGCAGCATCATGGCAAACTTTGCCCTGAAGAACGGCCTGAAGACCTTTGGCATCCTGTATAACCAGGAGAACTCCTACTCCGTATCCCTGCTGGATCCCTTCACCGATACTCTGGCTGCGGCTGGTATTACCGTGGATCCTTCTCTGATCGTTCCCTACGGCGCTGCCGATACCGACTATAAGACCCTGCTGCAGCCCATCGTGGAAGCGAACGTGGATGCCATCTACTGCCCCAACTACACCCAGCAGCTGGTCTCCATCTGCACTGCAGCTGCAGAACTGGGCTATGAGGGCAAGGTTATCAACGGCCTGGATGCTGCTCCCGCCTTCAATACCACCTACGGCGGTGACTGCTCCAACGTCTACTACATCAACAACATCAACACCGATGACCCCACCACTGCCGCTATGCTGGAAAAGATCTCCGATGATGTGGGCGCTCCCAACAAGTATTTCCTGGGCTATGACATCGTGATGGCTGCCAAGCAGTGCATCGAATCCGTCGGTCTGGAATCCGATGCCCTGTGCCAGGCTCTGGCATCTCTGGATTACACTGGTCTGACCGGCCATATCACCCTGGATGCCACTACCCATATGCCTGTTGGCGTGGGTATGTTCATGTACACCTACGACTATCAGACTCCTGTCATGCTGGAAGAGTTTGCCGGCTGATACGATAAACACATAAGCTAAGGATCAGGGCACCCATTGCGTCCCCTCGCGGTGGGGGCCCTGATTTCATCTATCCAACACAGGGGGGCATACCATGTCGCTGCAAATCCTCATCAACGGCATTGCAACCGGTTCTATTTATGCGCTGATCGCCACCGGCTTTGCCATGATTTTCAACATTCTGAAATTCTCCAATTTCTCCCATGGCGCTACCATGACATCCTGCGCCTTTGTCGCTTACTATCTCTCTGCCAGCAAGGGGTACGGGCTGGTCCCAACGTTGATCGTCGCTGGTATTGCCGGTGCACTGATCTCGCTGTTTGGCGAGTTTGTCGGTTTCCGTCGCATTCTGAAAAATCATTCCTCTGCCACTTACTTTTTTGTATCTTCCATTACGCTGGGTACGCTGTATGAAGGTCTGGTAACCATTAAGGCAGGCTCCAATTTCTTTAATTTTCCTGCATTTTTTCAGAATCCCACCATCAAAGCCGGTACCATGGTCATTTCTATCAGCGACGCGGTGATGTTCTGCATCAGTGCCGTGGCACTGCTGGTGCTGGCTTACATTATTCAGAAAACACGGATCGGCCGCGCTCTGCGGGCCGTATCTTTTGACCGGGATACAGCCCAGTTGATGGGCATCGATTCTACCCGGATCATTCAGCTGGCCTTTGTTCTGTCCGGCGTTCTGGCAGGCATTGCCGGTGTGTTCCTGGGAATCAAGTATACGCTGTACTCCACTTTGGGTTCTCTGGTGGTAAAAGGCTTCATCGCATCGGTCATCGGCGGCCTGGGCAGCCTTGTCGGTGCTGTGATCGGTGCCCTGCTTCTGGGTCTGCTGGAGACGGTGCTGTTGAGCCTGCTGGGTTCCGGCTATTCCACCATCGCCACCTTTGCCATTATGCTGGTGTTCCTTCTGGTTCGTCCTCAGGGTATCGCCGGCAGCAATGTGCAGGAAAAAGCATAAGGAGGACGACCCATGTATGCATTGATCTCCAATATTCTTACCCAGGTGTTTATCACCCTGATCGCCGTGGCGGGTGTGTATGTGCTGACGGGTTTGACCGGTATGTTCAGCCTTGGTCAGGCAGCCTTCATGGCCATCGGCGCATATGCCTCCGGACTTCTGGTGGTCCGGCTGCATATGCCCATTGCGCTGGCCTGCATTCTGGCGGTGGCGCTGGCCGTCGGCATCGGTTTTCTCATCGGCTATCCTGTTGTTCGGCTGCGCCGGGACTATATCTCACTCGTGACGCTGGGGTTTGGTGAAGCCATTGCCGCCCTGCTGAACCGCATGACCACCCTTACTGGCGGCGCCTCCGGACTTACCGGCATTCCCCGGAAGGTGGGGCTGGGCATCACCGCCATCTCCGCCATTGCGGCGCTGATTTTGGTGGCCTATTTCAAAACCAGCAAATATGGCCGCCAATGCATTGCCCTCCGGGGAGATGAGCTGGCTGCCAAGGCCATGGGCATCCATGTCACGAAAGTGAAAATGACAGCCTTCCTGCTGTCTGTGGCACTGACCAGTTATTCCGGCTGCCTGTACGCATTTTACATGTCCTATGTGGATCCCACCGGTTTTGGCTGGAAAAAAAGCGCGGACTGGGTCATTATGGTATTCTTCGGCGGTGTCAACAGCCTGACCGGTTCCACTCTGGGAGCCTTCCTGCTCAGTGCGTTGCCCCAGGTGCTTCGTGGCTTGCAGAGCTATCGCTATGTGATCTATGCCATTTTGGTGCTGCTGATCCTGAACTTCAAACCCTCCGGCCTGCTGGGAGAATGGGAACTGACTCCCGGAAATCTGAAGGCCCTGGCCGGTAAGCTGCGCAAAAGCGACAAGAAAAAGGAGGCCTGAGCCATGGCACTGTTGGAAGTAAAGCATATCGACAAAAGCTTTGGCGGTGTCCATGCCATTCAGGACTTTTCCATGGAAGCCGATGCGGGCCAGATCCACGGCATTATCGGCCCCAACGGCGCAGGAAAGACCACCATTTTCAACACCATTTCCGGTGTGTATACCGCCGACCGGGGGCAGGTTTTTCTGGATGGCCAGGATATCACCAAGCTGGAACAACATAAGATCACCCGTTTGGGTATTGGCCGGACCTTCCAGAATATCCGCCTTTTCAAGGGGCTGAGTGTGGAAGAAAATGTCCTGTGTGCGTTTGATCCCCAGAGCAACTATTCCATTCTCGGTGGTCTGCTGCCAACTCCAGCCCGGAAAGCGGAAGAAAAGCGGGGCAGAGAGCTGTGCAGAAAATATCTGGAAATCGTGGGTATGGCAGACTACCGCAACGAACGTCCGGAAAACCTGTCCTATGGTATGCAGCGGCGTATTGAAATCGCCCGTGCGCTGATGTGTGAACCCAAGATCCTTCTGCTGGACGAACCTGCCGCAGGTCTGACACCCACAGAAGTGGCGGAACTGACGGCACTGATCCAAAAGATCTCCAGGGACATCGGTTTTGGCATTTTGCTCATCGAACACCGCCTGGAGCTGGTTATGAGCATCAGTGATCTGATTCATGTGCAAAATTTCGGAAAAACGATTGCAGTGGGTACCCCGGAACAGGTACAGCATGATCCTCAGGTCATCGAAGCCTATCTGGGAAAGGAGGACTGAACTATGGAACCTATGCTGAAAGTAATGGATCTTTCCGTCAGCTATGGCCATATCGAGGCCTTGCAGGGGATCCATGCAGAAGTGCGGAAGGGGCAGATTGTTTCCATCATCGGCGCCAACGGTGCAGGAAAAACCACCCTGCTGCGAACCATTTCCGGTTTGGTAAAGCCTCAGACCGGCATGGTGACCTTCCAGGGACACCCCTTGCCGGCCAAGCCCAGTAAGATTGTGGCGCAGGGTGTGGTACATGTTCCGGAGGGTCGGAAATGTTTCTCCGGTTTGACCGTGCAGGACAATCTGCTGGTCGGCGGCTATTTACAAAGAGGAAAAAGTCTGGAGGAAGACCTTCAGGAGCAATATCGGTTATTTCCCATTTTGGAACAACGAAAAAATCAGTTTGCCGGTACGCTCTCCGGTGGTGAGCAGCAGATGCTGGCAGTGGCCCGGGGATTGATGAGCAAACCGGAGATCCTGCTGCTGGACGAGCCATCTATGGGCCTTGCGCCGATCATCGTCAATCAGATCTATGATTTGATCCGCCAGATCCGGGATCGGGGTATTACCGTTCTGCTTGTGGAGCAGAATGCCCGAAAGGCACTGGGTATCTGCGACTACGCTTATGTTCTGGAAAACGGCAAAATCAGTCTGGAAGGTTCCGGCGAGGAACTGCTCCGCTCGGATGAGGTGCGCAAAGCCTATCTGGGTGGCTGATATATCTTTTGCGCACGTTTGCAATTTTTCTTGCAACTTTCTGCAACATGCGGTATAGTAGTCCGGTATCTTATCAAAAAACATACCAGGAGAATCCAATTATGGCAGGAATGAAAGAAGTTGCCGATCTGGCCGGTGTATCCACAAGTACGGTTTCCCGTGTACTGAATGGGAAGTCCTACGTCAATGAGCAGACCCGGAAACGGGTGCTGGAAGCCATGGAAAAAACCAACTTCCGCCCCAATGCGCTGGCCAAGAGCCTGAAGATCGGGCGAAGCAATACCATTTGCCTGATGGTACCGGCTATTGAAAACCTGATCATCCCACTGATTGTCCGGGGGGCAGAGGATACTGCCAGGAAAAATGGATTCAGTGTGGTGCTGTGTAATACCGATGAAGATGAAGCCATTGAGCGTGCTTACATCGAAATGATGAAAACCCGGCTGACTGATGGATTTATCTTCTGCTCCGCCTTTGGCAGTGAGCAGGGAATCCATGAGTTAAGTGACCAGGGAATGCCTCTGGTTCTGGTAAACCGTTACCAGCCGGAGGATGTGGGTCGGTTTGAAGTGATCTCCATTGACAATTTCCGGGCTGCCTATGATGCCACGAGTTATTTGATTCGTACCGGCCACCGCCGGATCGCCTTTGCCTACGGCCGTGAGGAACTGTTTTTGTATCGGGAGCGGTATCGGGGGTACTGTGCGGCGTTGCAGGATGCCGGGCTTCCCTATGAGGATGACCTGGTCATGCGGGAGACCCATGGCACTGACTGCTTTTATCAGCTGACACACAAACTCATGCAGCTTCCGCAACCGCCGGATGCCATTTTTGCTTCCAGTGATCCCAAAGCCTTTGTCATCATGCACGCTTTGCACGATTTGGGCAGGCGGATCCCGGAAGATGTTTCCGTTTTGGGTTTTGATAATGTCGCCATGGCCGCCATGGTGGAGCCGCCCCTGTCCACCATGGCACAGCCGATGTACGAAATGGGCTGCGCCGCAACCAGACAGTTGATCCGGCAGATCCGCTATAAAGAAGAGCACGGTGTACTCCCGCCGGTCAATCAAACCGTGATGGAACCGGACCTGATCATCCGCCGTTCTGCCAAATAGTGCCCTTTTGGAAAATGCCTCAGCAGCACATCTTTTTGAGGAGGAAATGATTATGAACAAGACCGCCATCGTTACCGGATCCAGCCGGGGCATTGGCCTGGCCATCGCCAAGCAGCTGGGTCTGGATGGTTATAATATCGTTATGGTCGCCACCGGATCCCGGGAAAGAAATCAGAAATCGCTGGACATGTTGCAGGAGCTTGGTATTCCCTGCGCCTATGTTCAGGCGGATATCAGCAATCACGACGACCGTCTGCGCATTGTGGCAGAGGCCATCGCCGCCTTTGGCCGGATCGATGCGCTGGTCAACAATGCGGGTGTTGCACCTGCTGTGCGTGCTGATCTGCTGGATATGAGCGAAGAAAGCTTCGACCGGGTGCTGGGTGTCAACACCAAAGGAAACATGTTCCTGACCCAGGCGGTTGCCAGACAGATGATCCGCCAGGAGCCCCTTGGAGGGCGCAAAGGAGTTATCGTCAATGTCTCCAGTTGTTCTGCTGTGGTTTCCAGCGTTTCCCGGGGCGAATACTGCGTTTCCAAAGCCGGTGTTTCCATGCTGACAACGCTGTATGCCGATCGTCTGGCCAGCGAGGGGATCCTGGTGCATGAAGTTCGTCCCGGTGTCATTGCCACGGATATGACGGATACCGTGAAGGAAAAATACGACAATCTGATCCGGGACGGTGCCTTCCCCATTGCCCGTTGGGGACAGCCCGAGGATGTGGCTAATGCCGTAAGTGCCCTGTGCAGTGACAAATTCCTGTTCACCACCGGCAACTATCTCGATATCGACGGCGGTTTCCACATTTCCCGCCTGTAAGGAGAGATACTCATGGAAGAACGGATCCATGCACCGGCGGTGTCTGCCCGGGTGGTACGCTGTAATACTGCCATTGTAGGCTCCGGTGCCGCAGGATATAATGCAGCCGACCGGCTCTGGCAATATGGCCAGCGGGATATTCTGTTGCTCACAGAAAATCGAACCGCCGGAACCAGTCGCAATACTGGCAGCGATAAGCAGACCTATTATAAGCTTACCTTGTCTGGGTCCGAACCGGACAGTGTTCGGGAAATGGCCGAAACGCTGTTTTCCGGCCAGTGCGTGGACGGCGATCATGCCTTGTGTGAAGCTGCGCTTTCCACACAGGGATTTCTGAAACTGGCGGAGCTGGGGGTTCCCTTTCCCCGGAATCGTTACGGAGAATATATTGGCTATAAAACAGATCACGACCCCCGCCGCCGGGCCACCAGTGTTGGTCCCTACACCAGCCGCCAAATGACAGAAAAGCTGGAACAGGCGGTGCTGGAAAAAGGAATCCCGATCCTGGATCACACACAAGTCATCCGGATCCTCAGCAGGGATGAAAAAGTTCTGGGGCTTTTGTGCCTGAATACCCAGGCGCAGACCGTGGAAGAACGCTATCTTCTCATCCACTGCAAGAACGTGATCTATGCCACCGGCGGACCTGCCGGAATGTACGCCGACAGTGTCTATCCCGGCAGCCAGTTCGGAGCCACCGGACTGGCTTTGGAAGCCGGCGTCCGTGGCAAGAACCTTACCGAGTGGCAATATGGCCTTGCTTCTGCCTGCCCCCGGTGGAACGTCTCCGGAACCTATATGCAGGTGCTGCCAAAGGTCATCTCCACAGCGGCCGATGGCAGTGACCCCCGGGAATTTTTGATGGACTTTTTCTCTACCCCGGCAGAGATGTTGAGCAAACTGTTCCTGAAGGGATATCAGTGGCCCTTCGATGTGCGCAAGGTGGTGGATGGCAGCTCCATTATCGACATCCTGGTCTATCTGGAGCGGTGTAAAGGCCGCCGGGTCTACCTGGACTATCGGGAGAACCCGGTCAATGGAAAATTTTCTTTCCAGGATCTGGAACCGGAAGCTTTGGAATACCTGACAAAAGCCAATGCCTGTTTCGGAACGCCCATCCAGCGGCTGCTGCACATGAATGCTCCGGCTGTGGATTTTTACCGGGAACATGGAGTGGATTTGAAAACCGAGCCGCTGGAGATCTCCTTATGCGCCCAGCACAATAATGGCGGACTGGACATCGACTGCTGGTGGCAGACCAATGTGGAAGGTTTCTTTGCTGCAGGAGAAGTAGCTGCCAGCCATGGCGTGTACCGCCCCGGCGGTTCTGCACTAAATGCCGGACAGGTGGGCAGCACCCGGGCGGCTCAGTATATTGCGGCAAGGCGGCAGGGAAAACCGGAGGATACAGACCTGTTCACGCAGGAGGCCGTCCGTTGCCTGGAGCAAATGTACCAGCTTGCACAGGAAGCACTTCAGACACAGGGATCCAGCGTCTATCATCTGCGGAATACTGCCGGAAAACGAATGAGCCAGTGCGGTGCAGCCATCCGCAATGGGGCTGAGATTGGCGCCAGTCTTGCAGATATCGAAAAAACGCTGGTGCATCTTCCCCAATGCGCCGGTTTGGAAACGGAAAAAGATCTTCCCTGGCTGTATCGCTGCCGGGATACCCTGATCTGTCAACAGGTCTATTTGGGCGCCATGCTGGACTATATCCGGCACGGTGGCAAAAGTCGGGGCAGTGCCCTCTATACGGATCCTACCGGGATCAAGCCCTACTCCCAACTGCCGGATACCTTTACCTATACCGTGGATGATGGCAGCAGGGGGCCTCTGGTTCAGGTGGCGGCTTATGACCAGGGCCGGTGCAGCTATTATTGGCGTCCGGTTCGCCCGATTCCGGAGGATGATGACTTTTTTGAAAATGTCTGGCGGAGTTTCCGGGAAACCGGCAATATTGATTGAGTTCCCGCCGACAGAAAGGAATCTGCTATGCCACATCAACGATTTCATTATAAAACCCTGGAAGATGTCCGGGCTGTAGCTTCCCAGCTGGGATTGAAACTTCCCTTTGCCCAGAACACCTCCGCACTGGTTCAGCCCCTTACATTTGGCAACGTGACGCTGCCTCACCGCATGGGTACTGCACCTATGGAAGGCGCGGATTCGCTGGAGGATGGCTCTCCTTCTGAATACACTTTGCGCCGCTATGTTAACGAAGCAAAGGGTGGCAGCGCCATTATTTGGTTTGAGGCGATCTCTATGGTGGAGGAAGGCCGTTCCAGCAAGACCCAGTTGTTGATCACCCGGGAGAATCTGGACGCTTACAAGGCTTTGACCGCTGCCGTGAAAGAGGCGGGAAGGAAAGCCAACGGATTTGCCCCCTATCTGGTTCTTCAGGCAAATCATTCCGGACGCTATTCCAATCCCGGCAACAAGCCCGCTCCCATGATCGCCTACCGCCACCCGGAGCTGGAACAATACCGGGCAGCGGATGACAGTTGCATCGTTACCGATGATTACCTGATGGCACTGGAAGAGAAATTCGGCGAGACAGCCAAGCTGGCCAAGGAAGCCGGTTTTGACGCCGTGGATATCAAGTCCTGCCATGGCTACCTTCTGGCAGAGCTTTCCTCTGCTTACCATCGCCCCGGACCTTACGGCGGCAGTTTTGAGAACCGGACCCGCCTGCTGCGCAACGGCATTCTGGCTGCCAAGGTCCACGAGGATGCTTCCTTCCAGGTGACCTGCCGGTTGGGCATCTACGACGGCTATGCTTACCCCTATGGATTCGGTGTCAGTCCCGATTCCGGTCTGGTGCCGGATCTTGCGGAACCCATTGCGTTGGTGCAGGATCTTTATCATCGTTACGGGCTTTCCATGGTCAACCTGACCATGGGCAATCCCTATGCCACCACCCATGTGACCCGCCCCTTTGACAAAGGAAAGTATCAGCCTGACGAGCACCCCTTTGTGGGACTGGATCGTATGATCCAGGGCGTCGGTGCAGTAAAACAGGCGGTTCCTGATCTGATAATTTTTGCTTCTGCGCCCAGCTATCTGCGGCAGTTTTCTGATTTGTACGCTGCCGGAGCTGTGGAACAGGGGCTGTGTGATGGTATGCTCTTTGGGCGTATGGCTTTTGCGGATCCGGACTTTGCCAATGAGATTTATCATAACGGGCGGATCGATCCCAAACGGGTGTGCCTGACTTGTGGCTGCTGTGGAGACCTGATCCGTGCTCATAAGCCGACTGGTTGTGTGGTTCGGGACCCGGATACTTTTCTTACATTCTTCCGGGAGTTCCAGGAGATTAAGAAAACCCAGCCCGCCAACTTCCGGGGTTGACCCTGGAAAGCCATAACAAAAAGCACCCCTGCGACCAAATCGGTTGCAGGGGTGCTTTTGGCTTGGCTCTGCCCCAACGCTTGACATAGAACCCCCAAAAAGCAACTCAGGCCGGCAAAGATGCCGGCCTGAGCCGATTATGTTACATATTGCAGTGCGTTGTGGTTACCGGGTGCCTTTGTCGTAGGGAATGCCTTCGGCCTTGGGGGCACGGGACTTCTTGGAGGTAAAGGCCAGCACCACCAGAGTGACCAGATAGGGCAGCATCCGGTACAGGTGGGAGCTGATGCCCAGTTCTGCCAGCATGTACACACCGTCACCGTTGATATCGATACTGGTATAAGCGGCAGCGATGCACTTGAACAGGCCGAAGAGCAAGGATGCACCGGCGATGTTCAGGGGCTTCCAGTTACCGAAGATCATAACCGCCAGAGCCAGGAAGCCGAAGCCGGCCACGTCACCGTTGGCGGAACAGTTGGTGGTGGTCAGGGCATAGACAAAACCGCCCATACCGGCCAGAGCGCCGGAAATGGTGGTGCCGGCGTAGCGCATTTTGTAGACGTTGATGCCCAGACTGTCTGCTGCCTGAGGATTCTCGCCACAGGCCCGGAGCCGCAGGCCGAACCGGGTCTTATACAGGATCACGGACAGGACGATGAACAGAATGATGCACAGGTAAGTCGCCAGGTACACCTTGTTGATAAAGGTCTCACCCAGGAAGCCGATGTCCTGGTTCTTGGGAATGCCGAAGGTGGACTTCTTGATCATGAACCAGGTGGCGGCGTCGCCTTTTTCCATCTGCAAAATGTTCTGACCGTCAATAATACGGATCAGGAACAGCACCAGGGCGGGAGCCATCAGGTTCAGAGCGGTACCACCGATGGTTTGGTCTGCCTTCAGATTGATGGAGGCGAAGGACAGCAGCAGGGAGAACAGGGCACCCATGGCAGCGGAAACCAGCATAGCGAGGATCTCCAGCCCCTGCAGGGTCAGGAAATTGCCCTGCTGGGCGGCCTGGGCAAAGACTTCCACTTCCTGCATGGAACGGACGAACCAAACGCCAACGAAGGCGCCGAAGATCATAATGCCTTCCAGAGCCAGGTTGATGATACCGCTGCGCTCAGCGAATACGCCGGCCAGAGCCACAATCATCAGGGGCACGGCATACAGAAGGGTTTGCTGAATGATAAAAGTCATGCCTGCTGGCCTCCTTTCTCTGCTTCTGCGGGCTCCGGAACCTTGCCGGTTTCGGCGGGAGGAACGGGAGCGGTGTTGGTGGACTGCTTCTTCTTGCCGTTCAGCAACATCTGGATCACCAGGGAGAAGGCGCTCAGGTAGACGATGACGGCAATGATAACATCGGTGATGTACTCATTGTAGGCGGTGTAGCCCGTCAGGTTCTGGCCAACGATCTTCAGCATAGCCATGAAGATACCGGTGAAAACCACGGCGATGGGGTTGTTCACAGCCAGCAGTGCTACGGGGATGCCATTGAAGCCTTCGCCGGGGAGGGACTGGTAGGTAGACCAGTAGAACTCGGTGTTGCCGGAGAGCCAGTACAGGGCGGCACCGCCGCCTGCCAGAGCACCGGCGATGGCCATGGACAAAACGATGTTGCGCTTGTCGTTGATACCGGCGTACCGGGCGGCATGACGGTTGGAGCCACAGGCCTTCAGCTCATAACCCAGGGTGGTCTTGGTGATGAGGATGTACACCAGCACAGCCATGACGATGGCCACCAGAATGCCCGCATTGACCTGGGAATCCGGGAAGATCTTGTCCAGACCCAGCTTGGGGGTGGACACACCGTTGAAGGTGGTCTTGTAGACATAACCGGTCTTGGTGCCTTCGGTCATGTTCTTGAAGTTGGAAGCATCAAAGGCCCAGGTGACGATGTTGGCCGCCAGCCAGTTGGTCATGATGCAGGCCAGAACTTCGTTGATGTTCAAAAATGCCTTCAAAGCACCGGGAATGGCACCCCAGGCGGCGCCTGCCAGCATACCGCCCAGGAAGGACAGCAGCCAGATGATACCGGTGGGAACCACTTCGCTGGGGATACCCAGAGCGATCATCAGGGAAGCCATGGTACCCATCAGGTACTGACCGGGAGCACCGATGTTGAACAGGCCGGTCTTATTGGCCACGGCCACGGAAAGGCCGGTCATAATAATGGGAGTGGCACGGAACAGCAGGTTGCCCCAGGCACGGGCATTGTAGCCCCAGGTCAGGGTGCCGGCTGCATCACGGCCGGTGCAGAAGATACCGACGAATACGAGACGGATACCGTCCCACATGCCGGACATGCTGATGGTACTGTTGGTAATGCCCACCACGGTGACCACCAGCGCGCCTACAAACAGACCTACAAAAATGGAGATCAGAGAGGCCAGCACCTTCTTGGTGCCTTCTTTACGGTAGATATCTAACAGGGTGTTCTTCATGCCGGATCTCCTCCTTTCACGTTGCGCTTGGCGCCGGCCATATACAGACCCAGCTCCTGCACGGAAGTGGTCTTGGGATCCAGCTCACCGACGATCTGACCCTCGTACATCACCAGGATCCGGTCGGACAGGTTCATAACTTCGTCCAGCTCCAGAGACACCAGCAGCACAGCCTTGCCCGCATCCCGCTGGGCCACCAGCTGGCCGTGGATGTATTCAATGGCGCCTACGTCCAGACCACGGGTGGGCTGCACGGCGATGAGCAGGGGGCAACCACGATCCACTTCCCGGCCAATGATGGCCTTCTGCTGGTTACCACCGGACATGCTCCGGGAAATGGTCACAGGGCCCTGGCCGCTGCGGACGTCATACTGGCCGATGATGGACTCGGCGTATTCCCGGACGGCATCCTTCTTGATGAAGCCCATCTTCTGGAACCGGGGTTCGTTGTACCGCTGCAAAACGATGTTGTTTTCCAGGGTGTCATCCAGCACCAGACCATGCTTGTGCCGGTCTTCGGGGATGTGGCTCATACCGGCCTGAGCGCGCTTGCGGACGTTGGCCTTGGAGATATCCTGACCACAGAGGGTCACGGTGCCGTGGGAAGTCTTTTCCAGCCCCGTCAGGCCGTAAACCAGCTCGGACTGGCCGTTGCCATCGATACCGGCGATACAGACGATCTCGCCGGCACGGACCTGGAAGGTCACATCATCCACGGCGTTCTTCTTGCTGAGCTTGGAGGGGACGGTGAGACCCTGAACGTCCAGGATCACGTCGCCGGGATGGCTCTCGCCTTTTTCCACCTGCAGCTGAACAGGACGGCCAACCATCATGTTGGATAGTTCCTGCTTGTTGGTATCCTTGATATCCACGGTGCCGATGTACTTGCCCTTGCGCAATACGGAGCAACGGTCTGCCACCGCCATGATCTCGTTGAGCTTGTGGGTGATGAAGAGGATAGACTTGCCTTCTGCGGCGAAGCCACGCATGATCTCCATTAGCTCGTCGATCTCCTGAGGAGTCAGAACGGCGGTGGGCTCGTCGAAGATCAGGATCTCGTTGTCCCGGTAGAGCATCTTCAGGATCTCAGTACGCTGCTGCATACCAACGGTGATATCCTCCACCTTGGCATCCAGATCCACCTGAAGCTTGTACTTATCGGACAGGGCCTGAACCTTGGCACGGGCGGCTTTCTTCTGGAGGAAGCCCATTTTGGTATCTTCCGCACCCAGAATGATGTTGTCCAGCACGGAGAACACCTCCACCAGCTTGAAGTGCTGGTGCACCATGCCGATGTTCAGTGCCGTGGCATCATTGGGGTTGTTGATTTGAACGACTTCGCCGTTTTTCTTGATAACGCCCTTTTCCGGCTGATAAAGACCGAACAGGACGCTCATCAGGGTAGACTTACCGGCACCGTTCTCGCCCAGCAGAGCGTGGATCTCGCCACGGCGCAGCTGGAGGGTGATATCATCGTTGGCAACGATACCCGGGAATTCCTTCCTGATGTTGAGCATTTCGATTATGTATTCTGACTGCATAATCTGCTGCCCCTCCTTCCTGTGTGTTTCCACAAATATGCACTATCATTGTAACATCATTCCCGTCCAAATGCAATAAAATTATTAAGTAATTCTAAACTTGAGATGGAATCTTTCTGAACCGGGAACGCAGTGGCGTTGAATGCAAAAAGAGGAAGGCGCAGGCCTTCCTCTTTTCCAGGTATGAATTACTTGATAACGTTCACGGTGACGTGATCGGTGCTCTCGGGTTCGGAGACCAGGTCGGAGCTGATTTCCACGTTGCCGGCAGCGATGTCAGCCAGCAGAGCTTCATAATCTTCGACGGTCCAGTTTTCCAGAGACCAGGTGTTCACGGGCAGGCTGACAGCGTTGTCGCTGGCGCCCAGAGAGGTGCCAACACCGCCGATGGTGTCCCACTCGTTAGCGTAGTGCTTCTCGATAGCCCACTTGGTAGCGTCGGCCAGGCCCTTCATAGCGGAGGTGATGACCGTGGGGGACTCGGAGGACTGGTCAACGTCAACACCGATGACATAGCCATCCTCAGCACCGGCAGCGCCGGCAACGGAGGTGAACATACCGCCGCCGCAGCAGAAGATGACCTCAGTACCGTTCCGATACCAGCCGGTAGCCATGGTCTGCAGCTCGTTGGAAGCGGAGAAGGAGGAACCGTAGCTCCAGGAGTAGTTCATATCGACCTCGACGCCCTTGACAGCAGATGCTGCGTCAGCACCCTGAACGAAGCCGTAGCCGAAGCGGACACAGGCGGGGTTGGTGCCGCCGCCGCCACCGCAGAAGCCCAGGCTGGTGTAGCCTTCCATGACGGCAGCGTAACCGGCCAGGTAGCCGGACTGGTGCTCGTCGAAAGCGATACCGGCAACGTTGGCCAGAATGTTGTCATTGTCGTCAGCAACGGGGTAACCGTCGATGAAGACGAAGTGGACATCGGGGTAGTTAGCAGCAGCAGTCTTCAGAGCGACTTCCTGCATGAAGCCGGCAGCAACCACGACCTCAGCGCCGTTCTCGCAAGCCAGAGTGAAGGCGTCGATACGGTCATCGTCGGTAGCCTGATTGCCGTTGGCAGGCTGGTAGTACTTGTAGGACTTGCCGTTGGCATTGGCATACAGCTTCACGCCGTCATAGGTGCCCTGGTTGAAGGACTTGTCCTTCAGGGTGCCCACGTCGGTGACGAAAGCGATCTGATACTTGCCATCGGAAGAGGTCATCTCGTCGGCGATGTCGTCGGCGGAGACAGCAGCGTTCTCAGCTGCGGGAGCTTCTTCGGCAGGGGTCTCAGTCTTCTCGGAAGAGCCGCCGCAGGCAGCCAGAGACAGAACCATGCACAGAGCCAGCAGCAGAGCCAGGATCTTTTTCATGTTTTATTCCTCCATGATATACTTTAGTTGGTAAATATATACCGCTTATATTGTCGCACATTTCGGTAAAAAAATCAAGCTATATTTCTTCCTGCCCGGTGATATCTTCCACAGGACGCGGAAACATACCCGCCGGGCACTTTTGCGTCACATTTCCCCTTGACGAAGGACAGCAGAACTTGGTATACTTGTTGTAAGACCCGGTACATCCGGAGGAAAAAACAGGAGGAATTGACCAAATGGCAAGCAACAAGTATGCCGGTACCCAAACCGAGAAGAATCTGGAGACTGCTTTCGCCGGCGAATCCATGGCCCGCAACAAGTACACCTTCTTCGCTTCCAAAGCCAAAAAAGATGGCTTTGAGCAGATCGCGGCCCTGTTCCTGAAGACTGCCGACAATGAGAAGGAGCACGCCAAGATGTGGTTCAAGGAGCTGCACAACGGTATGCCCGGCACGGCGGAGAATCTGCTGGCCGCAGCAGAAGGCGAAAACTATGAGTGGACCGATATGTACGCAGAGTTTGCCAAGACCGCCGAGGAAGAAGGCTTCCCGGAACTGGCAGCCAAGTTCCGTCTGGTGGCTGCCATCGAAAAACACCACGAGGAGCGTTACCGCGCCCTGCTGCAGAGCGTGGAGACTCAGAGCGTCTTTGAAAAGAGCGAGGTCAAGGTTTGGGAGTGCCGCAACTGCGGTCACATCGTCATCGGTACCAAGGCCCCGGAGATCTGCCCCACCTGCAACCATCCCCAGGCTTATTTCGAGATCAACGCTCAGAATTACTAAAACAAACCGCTGCAACTTTGCCCCATCAGGGGCAGGTTGCAGCGGTTTTCTTTACGGTCAAAGCTGGAACATGGTTCTGGTCAGCTTACATTTGCGGAGCAGCTCTGTGATGATGGTGGCCCCGCCGATGGCGATCACAAAGCTGAGCAAAGCCTGTACCACGGGATGCACCTTCCCGTTAAGCAGCGTAATGCACGGATAGATCAATTGCTGGTGAAACAGATAAATACCAAAACTGTTTTTTTGCAGCCTGTTCCAAAGGGCGTGATGTTCTTTGCCGGAAGGGATCAGGGTGCTGACCCCATATACTGCAAGGACACCAAAAAGGGGACCAATCCTGTCTGCAAGCAAACTGACCATATTCAGAAGACTGCTGCCATTTTCGTCAGCCAGAGATAAGACAAAGGTGATCAGGGAAAGTGCCCCATAAAAAGCCGTCCTGGAAACAGAAAAACGGGGTTCCCGATGGTAAAGGTATGCACCCAAATAGTAAAACATCAGGTAGCGGGAGGTGGCTGCGATCTGAAAAATATTGGGCAAACCAAGCCAGCTCAGCAAGGTAGGGCCTGCCAGTGAAATGGCCACGCTGATACAAAGCCCAACTTTTCCGGGTTCTGTTTTCTGGAACAGAAGGTAATGGAATACAAACAGCCAGAACAGCATGGGCAAAAACCACAATTGGGACGGTGAACACCCCAAAACATATTGGTAAACTATGCTTTTGATATCGAACCCATCATAAGCAACATCAAAGGGAATGACCCAAAAAATACTGGTGCATGCATAAGGGACCATCAGCCGCACAAGTCTTTTCGACACGTCTTTCAAAAAGTGATCCTGATATTTCCCTTTTTCTTTGTGTAAAGCATAAAACAAAAAACCGGATGCCATGACGAAGCCCTGGACATTGATCGTGCACAGGTAGTATGCAAAATTAACCAAATAGTCCGCCCGATAGACGGGCTGTACATCAGGGAACCAGTAACCATTAAAAAACAAACAGGAATGATACAGTATGACCAGGATCATCATGGCTGTTTTTATATCATCATTTCTTTGAAGCCTTTCTTTCATAACTGTACCTCATCAGAATTGTAATCTATTGCCAAAATGAAAAACCACTGCTCCTATTCTGTTTCCCGGGGAAATGTGTGCTCCGGGTATAACGGAAACGTATCACATTGTTAGGAAACCCTGTTTGTGCCACGATAGGGGAATCTCCATATCCCTGTGTAGCATAAAGAAAAGCGCCCGACTTGCGTAGGGCGCTTTTCTTGGAAAAGTCAGAAATTACTGAGCCTTGGAAGCCTTCCACTCGGCCATCTTGGCGCGGACATCGTGGTTGATGCACCACACGAAGGTGAAGCAGCAGAAAGAACCGATAGCGGCCACCATGGGGAAGCCAACGACCATCAGCTTGATGCCCTTGATGGTGGAAGCAGCCTGATCCAGACCAGCGTTGGTCAGGGCAGCGTCGTAACCGGTAGCGGCGACCAGCAGGACAGACAGGGAGTTGGCGATGGTGGTGCCCAGACGGCGGGACAGGGAGAAGAAGCCGTAGATGGTGCCCTCATTACGCTTGCCGGTGAGGTACTCGTTGTAGTCGATAGCCTCAGCCACCAGACCCCACTGCATCTGGACGGACATGGTGATCATACCAGTGGCGATTGCATTCCAGATGACGAAGATCCAGTTGTTGAAGGAAGGAACCATCAGCACGTAAGCCAGCAGGCCGGCGAACAGGACAGCGCCGGTGATCAGGCAGGTACGGATGATGACCACCAGATCCCACTTCTTGGTCAGGATGGGAGCAGCGGACAGGATAACGATCATCAGGATAGCGGACAGGGTGGAAGCGTAGGACTGCATACCCACATCCTTCATGACGTCCATGTACATGTAGGTAGCGGCACCGGTGCCCAGAGACTGGACAGCGCAGATGCAGATGGAGTGCAGAACCAGAGCCAGGAATGCACGGTTCTTCTTGAAGACGTTCAGGATGTCCATGACGGTGAACTTGGCCTCGGCCTCGGCCTCGCCCTCTTCTGCAACACCAGCAACACCCTTGTTGCGCTCTTCGGTCCATGCCCAGTGGATGAACACGATGACGCACATGCAGATGGTGATGATGATGGAGGTCTTGGCGTAGCCGTCGTTGCCGGTGCCGAACTTAGCCAGGCACTGGGGGATCAGGAAGCCTGCGCCCAGCTGAGCAAAGGTGGAACCAAAGCCACGGGCGGAGGACAGGGTAGCGCGCTCGTTGTCGTTCTTGGCCATGTTGCCCAGCAGAGAGCCCATGCCAATGTTCATCATGGTGTAGCCGCCTTCAAAGACGATCTTCAGCAGGAAAGCTGCGGCGATCATAGCCCAGCCGTTGCCCAGCATGGGGGGAACGACGTAGAAAGCGATACAGCCGATGGCCATAACGGGGATGGATGCCAGGATCCAGGGACGGAACTTATCTGTACCGGGCTTTGCCTTGGTGAAGCAGATATCCATCAAGGTGCCCATCATGGGATCGTTGACGGTGTCCCAGATGTTCCAGATCAGCAGGATGGTTGCCAGAAGAGCAGCGTTGACCTGCATGTTGACCTGCAGGAACCGGGACATGTAACCGGAAACCATGTACAGACCAAAGCAGCCGCCGCAGTCGCCGGCGCCGTAGCCAATGATGTGCTTCAGCGTCAGCTTGTCAGACTTAACTTTTGCCATTGTGAGTTCTTCCTCCTTATTTTTGCGGCCACAAACCGGGCCACTTATCTCCTATATTATAAAAGCCGTTCATAATTTATTCAAGTTCCACATTTTAAAATCTGTTACCACCTGGGGAAAACTATTGACAGAGGTTTTGTTTACATTGCTTAATTTTTAACAATCTTGACCGTTTTTGAATCCTGTGATATAATAAAAAAGTATTTATTTTTTGGGAGGAACCCGGTGGACTACTATGAATTAAACCTGAAACGCAGGCAGCAAATTGAAGAAGGACTGCTGGAATTGCTCCGGAGCAAGCCCTATGAAAAGATTTCCGTCACGGACATTGCCGCCCATATGGGCATGTCCCGGAAGAGTTTTTATAAGTATTTTACCGGCAAGGATGATTGCCTGGTTTCCCTGTTCGACCGGGTGATCCAGGAGGCGGCGCTGCATGTGGTATCCTGTCTGGTGGCCCACGAGGGTGCCACGGGGACCTGGCAGGAGTATCTGCGGTTCTGGCAGTCCCAGCAGCTTCTTTTGGATGCCGTGGAGAACCGGCATTTGGAGCGGACCCTGCTCCAGCGGTATCTGCACTATGCCCAAACAGAAGAGCGGTATTCCCAGGTGGTGCCGGGACTGCCGCTGAACAGCCAGGATGAGGATGTGCTGCGGTTTTATCTGATGGGCATTCTGGCGGTGGTACTGGTCTGGAGCCACCGGGGCTTTACCCCCGGGGTGGAAGAAATGGCGAAAAAGTGTGAAAAGCTGTGTAATCTCGGCTGATTTATACTATAAAGGAACAGGAGCGTTGCATTATGAAAAAGTTACTGGTTCGTGCGGATGACCTGGGCTACAGCGAAGCTTACAACTACGGCCTTGCCCGGGGCGTCAAAAGCGGCATTCTCCGTTCGGTGGGCGTGATGACCAATATGGCGTGGGCCGAGCATGGCGTTCGCCTGCTGGACGGTACCGATGTGACCTTTACCGTTCACGCCAACATCTGCCAGGGCCGCCCCCTGACGGATCCTGCCCAAATTCCCAGTCTGGTGGACGAAAATGGGTTCTTTAAAGATAAGGAAATCTACCGCTCTGCCAAGGAAGACTTCGTGGTGCTGGAAGAAGTGATCCGGGAAGTGGAAGCCCAGTACCTGCGGCTGGTGGAGCTGACGGGCAAGAAACCCTACATGATCGAAGGCCACGCTGTTCCCAGCAACAATTTTTTCAAAGCCTTGGCCATCGTGGCAGAAAAGTACGGTGTGGAATCCATGAAGATGGGCCCCGGCGGCACCGCTGTGATCCACAACACCGTGATGAAGCTCAGCATGGACAGCGGCAACCCGGACTATGATCCCTTCGAAAGCCTGAAAAAGGCCGCTATGCTGCCCCAAAACGACAACGAGTGCGCCCTGATGGTTTTGCATCCGGGCTATGTGGATGAATATGTCCGCACTACTTCTTATATTGTATTGCAGCGGGCACAGGAAGTCGCCATGGCCATCAACCCCGAAGTGCCCAAATGGTGTGAGGAAAATAATGTGCGTCTGGTGACTTATGCAGAACTATAAAACAATGTATAGTGGATAGCTGATGGTTATTCGCTATCCACTATCAATTATTCACTATCAACTCTCTTCTCTGCCCCTGCTTGGTGAACAATCCAGCCAAATCCATCCGTGAAGGATGGATTTTTTGGTTTTTGCTAAAAATAAGTTGACTTGTTGGGAAAAATCCCCTATAATTTTGTCAGTTTTGTCACAAATTCGGATGGATATTTGGAGGAAATCAATATGCAACGTGAACATCTGGGCAGCCGCCTGGGATTCATTCTGCTCAGTGCCGGCTGTGCCATCGGCGTGGGAAATGTCTGGAAATTCCCCTGGATGGCAGGCCAGTACGGCGGCGGAATTTTTGTTTTGGTGTACCTGCTGTTTTTGTTGATTTTGGGCGTGCCTACCCTGACCATGGAGTTCGCCATGGGTCGTGCGGCTCAGAAAAGCCCCCTGAAAATGTACGGCGAGCTGAAACCCGGCAGCAAGTGGGGCTGGCACGGTTATGTGTGTCTGATTGGCAACATCATTCTGATGATGTTCTACACCACCGTGGCAGGCTGGATGCTGCAATACTTCGTGGATACCGCCCGGGGTGCCTTTACCGGTTTGGACACTGAGTCTATTGAAGCCGCTTTCCCGGCTATGCTGGCCAATCCTGGAAAAATGGCGGTTTACATGGGCATCATCGTGGTCTCCGGTTTCGGCATCATCTCTCTGGGCGTTCAGAAGGGTCTGGAGCGGGTGACCAAGTGGATGATGATGGCCCTGATCCTGCTGATGTGGGTGCTGGCCGCCAACTCCCTGTTCCTGGACGGCGGTAGCGAAGGCCTGAAGTTCTATTTGGTTCCCTCTCTGGAGCGGATGCAGGAGACCGGAATTTTCAACGTCATCGTCGGTGCCATGAACCAGTCTTTCTTCACCCTGAGCCTGGGCATCGGTGCCATGGCCATTTTCGGCAGCTACATCGGCAAGGATCGTGCTCTGATGGGCGAATCCGTCCGGGTGTGCCTGCTGGATACCATGGTGGCCCTCTGCGCCGGTCTCATTATCTTCCCCGCCTGCTCCGCTTACGGCGTGGACGTCAAGAGCGGCCCGGCACTGGTGTTTATGACCCTGCCCAACGTGTTCAACCACCTGTCCATGGGCCGGTTCTGGGGCAGCCTGTTCTTCCTGTTTATGACCTTCGCCGCCTACTCCACCGTTCTGGCGGTGTTTGAGAACATCGTCTCCTGCGTCAGCGAGCTGACCAACTGGAGCCGGAAAAAGACCTGCCTTATCTGCTGCATCGGCATTTTCCTGCTGAGCCTGCCCTGCCTGCTGGGCTACAATGTGTGGAGCAACTTCCACCCCATCGCCGGCCGGGATGTGCTGGACAGCGAAGACTTCCTGGTGAGCAATCTGCTGCTGCCGCTGGGTTCTCTGCTGTTCATCATCTTCTGCACCACCCGCTACGGCTGGGGCTGGGACAAGTTCATGGCCGAAGCCAACGAGGGCACCGGCCTGAAGGTGGCCAAATGGATGCGTCCCTACATGACCTATGTCCTGCCTGTGATCGTCGCCGTGATCTTCGTGGTAGGTCTGGTGAGCTTCTTCTGTTCCTAAAACCAAGGATTCCGCACCCCAAAAGGGTGCGGAATTTCTTTTTTAAAAATATTTTGAAAAAAGCGCAAAAAGTGCTTGACATTTTTCGAGTCTGTGCTATAATACAGAAGTCGTCCGGAGCGGACAACAAAACGAGCCAAATATGGGGGTATAGCTCAGCTGGGAGCCCAAGCAAAACGGTTACACACCCC